>DAONOU010000029.1:0-16280 GCA_035409265.1 Arachnia sp.
CGACCAAGGCCTATCAAGGCCAGGCCGACGACCAGGAGCTACACCGGCTCCGTATCCTCAAGGCGCAGATCCGCGCCGGCGAGGCGGCGGCCAAGCAAGCGGCCAGCTAGCAACAAGACGCTCAGGGCGGTCCCGTTAGGGGCTGCCCTGAGTGCGTATTCGGGGAAGGGGACGAGCAATGCCGTGGGACATCGTCGTGCTGACGCTCGTGTGCGTCGTCATCGCGATGCTGCCCTTCGCGCTGCTCTACCTCCGCCGCCGCTGGCTCACTGGCCAGGGCGGCCTTTTTGATTGTGCCTACCGCCTGCGCGAGGATGCCACCGGCGCCGGATGGGTACTCGGCGTGGCGCGCTACCGCGGCGAGAACCTGGAGTGGTTTCGTTCCTTCTCGCTCAGCATGCGCCCCAAGATGGTCTTTCCCCGCGCGCTGACGTCCTACGTGCACCAGCGGTCGCCGGTGGGCCTCGAGGCCATCGCGCTGTTCGAGGACTCGATGATCGTGACCCTGCGCGACCGCGTCTCCGGCCGCAGCAGCGCGCTGTCGATGGCGCCCGAGGAGGTGCTGGCGCTGATGAGCTGGCTTGAATCGGCACCCCCCGGAAGCCACTACCTCCCGACCAGCGCCGACTCGCCGCTCTGAACCACCGTTGCGCCGGTCTTTGGACTTGGCCAAGTTCGTGTGGGCAGTCCTGAGAGAGTTGTCGTGCGGCGCCTGCGGTGCGGGGGCGGTGTTCGGGTTCGTCGTCGCGGGCGGTGCGGGCTTTCTTCGACGCGCCGCCCGACAACTCTCTCAGGACTGCCAGCGTCCGGGTCCGCGCGGTGCACCAACCGCGACTTACCCGACTCCCGGGACGCCCGTTCCTTGAGCCGGGAAATTGCGACGAAGAAGCCGCAGCCCGCGTCCGAAAGGTCCGAGAACTTCCGCGGGGACCTTGGAACGGCCTCAGTGGCGAGAGGGCTTCTCCCGGTCGGTGCCTGGGACCCACAAAACCTCGTTGTCGGTGCCGTTGGCGGCGCGGCTCATGATGAACAGCAGGTCGGAGAGGCGGTTGAGGTAGGTGATGGCCAGCGGGTTCACGCCGCCGACGGCGTCGAAGCCGTGCTCCTCGGCGCAGCGCCAGGCGGCGCGCTCGGCGCGGCGGGCGATGGTGCGGGCCACGTGGAGTTGTGCGCCGGCGGGGGAGCCGCCGGGCAGGATGAAGCTGCGCAGCACCGGGAGCTCGTCCTGCAGTTCGTCGCAGTAGGCCTCGAGGCGGTCGATGCTGGGCTGCTCGATCCGTAGCGGCTCCCACTTCGGGGCCGGGTCGAGCGGGTTGGCGATGTCGGAGCCGAGGTCGAACAGCTCGTTCTGGATCAGGCCGAGCATCTCGACGACGCGCTCCGGGAGCCCTCCGAGGGCCAGCGCCACGCCGATGGCCGAGTTCGCCTCGTCGACGTGCCCGTAGGCCTCGACCCGCAGGTCCGTCTTGCGGACCTCGGAGTTGTCCACCAGCCGGGTGGTGCCCTTGTCGCCCGTGCGGGTGTAAATCTTGCTCAGTGTGACCATGCCCGCCAATCTATGCCAGAGTGGAGCGCGTGCGCACGCTGACCACCCTCTCCGTCGTCCTCGCCGCCGCGGCTGCCCTCTCGCTCGCGGGGTGCGCCGACGCCAATAGCCCGAACGCCGGCGCCCCGGTCTCCGGGACGGTGACCTGTGCCTACCCATCCGACGGCGACCCGGCCCGCGCCGTCGACCCGCCGGTGACCAAGGACGTGCCCGCCTCCGGCACGGTCACGGCGACCGTCTCGCTGACCGCGGGCGACGTGACGATGACGCTGGACAGGGCGAAGGCGCCGTGCACCGTCAACTCGTTCGTCTCGCTGGCCGAGCAGGGCTACTACGACGACACCGTGTGCCACCGCCTCGTCGATCACGGCATCTTCATCCTGCAGTGCGGCGACCCCACGGCCACCGGAACCGGCGGACCGGGCTACACGATCCCCGACGAGGTCGACAAGGCCGTCACCTACCCGGCGGGCACGATCGCGATGGCGAAGCGTCAGGCGCCGAACACGGGCGGATCGCAGTTCTTCCTCGTGTGGGCGGACACCGAGCTGCCGCCGGAGTACACCGTGTTCGGGACCATGGACCAGGCGGGCCTCGACGTGGTCGGCGGGATCGCCGCGCAGGGCGTGGACGGCGTCGACGGCATGTCGCCCATCGCCGAGGCCAGGATCCAGTCGGTGACGATGGGCTGAGCGGAGCCCCCAGTCCGTCAGGGAGCCTCGAGGAAGAGGCGGCACACCTGGACGAAGGCCGAGGGATCGTCCGCATGCACCCAGTGCCCCGCGCGCTTCAGCGTGACCTGGCGCACGCGGGGAAACAGCGCGCGCATCGGCTCGACGTGCTCCGGCTGGACGTACGGGGAGCGGCCGCCGTTGACCCACACCACGGGGCCGTCGTAGACGGAGTGGATGGCGAACCAGCCGCCGACCTCGTGCAGCGAGTCGCCGAGGAGGTCGAGGTTCGCGGCCCACGACCAGTGCTCTCCCTTGTGCCGCAGGTTCTGCAGCAGGAACCGGCGCACGACGACGTCGGGGATCTCGGGCATCAGCAACTGCTCGGCCTGGCCGCGGCTGGCGATGTGGTCGAGGTCGAGGCGGCGCAGCGCGGACACCAGCGAGGCGAAGTTCTGCGCGGCCTCGTTGCGGGCGGGGGAGATGTCGACGACCATGAGCCGGTCCACCAGGCCTTGGTGTCGCAGCGCGAGCCGCATGGCGATCTTGCCCCCCAGCGAGTGCCCGATGAGGACGACGGGGGTGGGCACGTTCTCGCGGAGCCAGCCGGCGACGAGGTCGGCCTGCTCGTCGAGGTCGAACTCCTCCGTCCATGGCGAGAGGCCGTGGTTCGGCAGGTCGACGAGGTGGCAGGTGGCGATGTCGGCCAGCGCCGTCGCGATCGACCCCCAGTTCTTCCCCTGCCCGAAGAGGCCGTGCAGGAAGACGACGTGGCGCGGGCCGGTGCCGACGGTGAGAGCGTTGAGCTTCACGAGCGCCCCCAGCAGTGCGTGTGCCAGTGGCGGCGCACCTCGAGCCCGCTGTCGGCCCCGAGCGGGGCGGCGACCGGCCAGGCGACGACGTGGGGCGTGCCGGGGGCGACCTGGTGGGCGCAGCCGGGGCAGGTGTAGGCCTTCTCCGCGTGCTGCGCGGGGACGTTGCGCGCGATGTACTCGACGCCGCCTCGAACGACCTTGCGCTGGGAGCCGCCGCCGAGCAGCGGCCGGGGTTCGCGGAGGTGCTTCGAGGGGCGGCGGGCCATCAGAACAGCCGCTCGTCGGCGTTGTCGAGGCCGCGCAGCGCGTCGTAGTCGACGAGGCGGCACTCGATGCCGCGGTCGGTGGCCAGCGTCCGGGCCTGCGGCTTGATCTGCTGCGCGGCGAAGATCCCGCGGACCGGGGCCAGCTGCGGGTCGCGGTTCATGAGGTCGAGGTAGCGGGTCAGCTGCTCCACGCCGTCGATCTCGCCGCGCCGCTTCACCTCGACGGCGACGTGCGCGCCCGCGGGGTCGCGCAGCAGCAGGTCCACGGGGCCGATGGGGGTGAAGTGCTCGCGCCTGACCAGCCGCATGCCCTCGCCGAGGGCGCCGGGGTGCTCGGCGAGCAGCGCCTGGAGGTGCGCCTCGACGCCGTCCTTCTGGAGGCCCGGGTCGACGCCGAGTTCGTGCGCCGAGTCGTGGAAGACCTCGGCCAGCGAGATGTGGAGCGTGTCGCCGTCCTTCGCCCTGACCTGCCAGACCTCGGTCACGCCGAGCGCGTCGGCGGCCTCGGGGTCGGGATCGGCGATCTTCAGCGTGCAGGGCGGGCTCATCCAGTTGAGCGGCTTGTACGCGCGGTCGTCGGCGTGGACGGACACCGAGCCGTCGGCCTTCACGAGGATGAGCCGCGTGGCCATCGGCAGGTGGGCCGTCAGTCGTCCCACGTAGTCGACCTGGCAGCGGGCAATCACCAAACGCACCGGTCAAACCTACCCGCGGACCTAGGAGGCGTCCAACGCGGGCTGGACCATCTCGCGGTACAGCAGCAGCACCGCCGCCGTCGTCGGGATGGCGATGACCGCGCCGATCACACCGAACAGCATGCCGCCGATGATGGCCGACAGCACCACCAGCGCACCTGGCACCTTGACCGTGCGGCGCATCACGTTGGGATAGATGACGTAGGCGTCGAACTGCTGGTAGATCAGGAAGTAGATGATCGTCGCGATGCCGATCGTCGGGTTCACCGCGAAGCCGACCAGCGCCACCGACACCATCGCCAGCGACGACCCGACCAGCGGGATGAAGCAGAACATCGCCACGACGAAGGCGAGCGCGAGCGAGTAGGAACCCAGGCCCGCGATGTTCATGAAGATGAAAGAGCAGACGGAAGCGACCGTGACGATCACGAACATGCCGGTGATGTAGCCGGAGACGCCGCGGAAGATCTCGTCGGCGAGGTAGCGGGCGCGCGGCCTGCGGCTGGCGGGGGCGAGCGCGTAGATGGTCTCCTTGATGGTGGGCAGCGAGGCCAGGAAGTAGATCGTGAGCACGAGCGTGACGATCACGGAGAAGACCAGGTTGGCCACGAGCTTGCCCGCGCCAAGGATGCCGCCGAAGAGGTTGTTGATGAGCGAGCCGGACGTGACGAACTGCTCGATCTTCTCGACGATCTGGTACTGCTCCTCGATCTCCCAGACCCTGGGATGCAGGGTCATGCGGTCCAGCAGCACGGGGAGGTTGCGCGCCAGCGCCGTCGCCTGCTCCGTGATGACGGGGACGAACGCGGTGATGCCGAGGG
The DNA here is from genome assembly GCA_035409265.1 of Arachnia sp. GTDB lineage: Bacteria > Actinomycetota > Actinomycetes > Propionibacteriales > Propionibacteriaceae > Arachnia. The sequence continues at coordinate 4,815 of DAONOU010000029.1, forward strand.
CGAGGACGCCCACGAGGAGCAGGGTGACGACGGTGACAGCGAGCGGCCGGGGCAGCCGACGGCGCGTGCAGAACTCGACGGCGGGGTTCAGCCCGAGGGCGAGGAACAGCGCGAGGACGACAAGCAGGAGCACGCTGTGGACGTTGTAGACGGCGAGGGCGAGGGCCGCGGCGACGATGACCCCCCACGCGCCGAGGAAGCCGACGGCGAACGGCGAGCGGCGCTTCAGCGCGTCCGGCGGTGGGAGCAGCGGGGGAACAGGCGTGATGGGGTCTTCGGGGGGAGGAATGATGAGCGTCCGCGCCTCCCGGCCGGCGCGGCCGAGCATGCGGCGCACACGGCCGCGCGGCTCGGGCGGGTCCGCCTGCGGCCCCGGCTCGTCGGGTGTGCGGGTCACCGGCGTGGCTCGACCTGAGGGATCACGGTCGTGGGCTCGTCCGCGAACCGCGCCTCGGACTCCTCTGCCAGGGCGCGCAGGTTGCCGAGCTTCGCGAGGGCCTGCTCTCGCTTGGCCTCGAGGTCCGCGACGTCGCGCGCGAGTTCCTCCTTGCGCCAGGCGAGCTTCTCCTCGAGTTCCTCGGTCACCTCCATCGCCCGGCGCCGGGCGACGGCCAGCTTCTCCTCGGACTCGCGGTTGGCCGACAGCCTGATGCCCTCGGCCTCCGCGACGGCGTCGGTCCTGGTCTTCTGCGCCTCCTCGCGGGACTCGGCCGCGCGAGCCGCGGCGGCCTCCGCGGCGGCGTCGGCCTCCGCCAGTCGCCTCGCGATGCTCTCCTCGGCGGCCTTCGCCTGTTCCGCGACCTTCGCGAGGGTCTCCTCGGCCGCCCTCGCGGCCTCCGCGGCGGTGTCGGCGGCGCGCTTGGCCGCCTCCTGGCCGACCCTGGCCGCGTCGATCGCGGCGGACTCGGCGAGCGCGAGCGCCCGGGCGGCGGCCGCGTCGTCGGTGGCCTTCGCTCGCTGCCGGGCCTCGACGAGCTGGAGGTTCGCGTCGCGCCGCGCCTGTTCCAGCACCTCCTTGCCCGCCTCCGCCTGCTCCTGGCGCAGCTGTCGGAGCCCGGAGAGCCCGGTCAGGCGGACGTCGTCGGCCTCCTGCTGCGCGGCCTCGCGGAGCGCGGCGCTGGTGCGCCTGGCCTCGGCCTTGATCCGCTCCGCCTCGCGAGTGGCGCGCTCGACGATGTCGGCGGCCTGGGCCTCCGCGGCGCGGAGGAGGCCGGTGGCGTGCGCGCCCAGGCGCGTGAAGTCCGTGGTCCCCAGCTGGGTCTTCACGAGCGCCGTCTGGTGACGCGCCTCGCGCAGCTCGGCACGCAGCTGGCTTGCCCGCGACTCGACCTCGCGCACGTAGCCGTCGACGGTGTTCTTGTCGTAGCCGAGCATGGCGTGGGGGAAGCTGCCCGCCGCCGAGGCGCGCTCATCGAACAGGTTGAGTCCGGTCTCTTCGGTCTCCAGGTCGCGAGGTGTATCGCTCACCGGGGCTCCTTCCTTGGTGCTACGGGTCGAGACTAGTCGGTGACCCGGACATTGTGGCGGGGACAGGCCGGGGCGGATCGGCCATGCCGACCCGCCCCGCGCGATTGTGTGCCGAACTCAGTGCTCAGCGGGTTCCTTGGGGAGCTCGACGAGCTCCAGCAGCACGCCTCGGGCGTCCTTCGGGTGCACGAAGTTGATCCGGGAGCCGCCGGTGCCGCGCTTGGCCTCGGGGAAGAGCAGGCGCATGCCGCGCTCCTTGAGGACGGCGCTGACGTGGTCGAGGTCCGCCACGCGGTAGGCCAGCTGCTGCATGCCGGGGCCGCTGCGGTCGAGGAACTTGGCGATCGTCGAGTTCTCGTTCAGCGGGGCCAGCAGCTGGATCTTCGCGTTCTCCTCGCCCTGCTCGCCGGTGCCGATCATCGCCTCGGCGACGCCCTGCTCCTCGTTGACCTCGCGGTGGAGCTCGCGCCAGCCGAAGACCTCGGAGTGGAACTTGATGGCCTCGTCGAGGTCCGGGACGGCAAGGCCGACGTGATCGATGCAGATGAACAGGTCAGAATTCTCCATGCGCCAAGCTTGGCACACCGGCGAGTCCTGCGGACGGCCGGGGTCGCGCTCGGGCAGACTGTAGCGTCGGGACTAACGCGAGGAGGGCGCCCGTGATCAACTGGATCAAGAAGATCCTGCTGGTGCTCGTCGCCGCATTCGTTCTCTACTACCTCTTCACGCGGCCCGAGGCCGCCGCCGAGGCCGTGCGTTCGTTCTTCGGCGCCTTCGAGTCGATCGGCCGCTTCTTCACCACGCTCGCGGGGTAGCCGTGAGCGTCGTCGGGCGCTTCCTCGACCCCAACGTCGACGCGCACCTGCTCACCGTCGAGGGCGAGGTCGTCATCGACGAGGTGCGCAAGCACTGGGCCGCTTCGGCGGTCTGGTACGCGGTGATGGGGCTCAGCATCCCTCTGTTCCTGGCGATGATCTGGGCGCGCGGGTACTTCTGGGTCCCGATGCTGCTGGGCCTTCTCGCGCTCGTGGTCGGCCTGTGGAAGATCCACGTCGTGTATATGGACCGGTTCGTCATCACCAACATGCGCGTCTTCCGCGTGCACGGGGTGTTCAACACCCACCTGGCGACGATGCCGATGAGCCGGATCCTCGACATCTCGATGTCGCGCTCGCTGCTCGGCCAGATCCTCGGCTACGGGCACTTCGTCTTCGAGTCCGCCGCCCAGGACCAGGGCCTCCGCGACATCCGGTTCGTCGGCGACCCCGAGCGCCGCGACCTGACCATCCAGCGCGTCATCCAGCTGACGGGGCTGAGGCAGACGATGGACGTCGGCCGCTGGACGGCAGAGGACTCCGTCGGCCCCGACGGCACGTGACTGCTGAGCTAAGAGTCGGATGTTGGTTCAGATGTGAACCAACACCCGACTCCTAGGCCCTCCTAAGCGGGGTCAACGACGAGCAGGTCGCCGACCTGGCAGTCGAGGGCGTCGCAGATCGCCGTCAAGGTCGAGAACCGGATGGCGCGCGCCCGGTCGTTCTTCAGCACCGACAGGTTGACCAGGCTCATGCCGACGCGGCTCGCGAGCTCGGTGAGCGTCATGTTGCGCTCCTCCAGGAGCTCGGCCAGCCGGCAGCGGATCCTGCCGTCGTCCTCAGGGGGCATCAGACGAGTCCTCGGACGTCGTCCTCGAGGGTCGCGACGTCGCCGCGGAGCCCCTGGCCCGCGCGGAAGGCGGTCCCGACGAGCGCGAGGCCAAGCCCGATGCTCAGCGGCCAGAACGGGATCGTGAGGGTGAACCCCGCGGGGGCGAGCCAGCCGTGCTCGGCGAGGAACAGCTGGGTGTCGACGTCCGGGTCGCTCAGCGCCTCCGCGAGCGGCCCCTCCGCGCCCCAGCCGTACAGCTGGAGCGCCTCGACGCCGGCCCTCCAGGCGCCGATGTCGCCCAGGATGCTCCAGGCCAGCCCGCCCACGGTGACGATCGCGGCGGTGGTCATGATGGCGCGCGGCGCGAAGCCGAAGATGTCGCCGTCGCGCAACGCCCGGGCCGCGCGAAGCGCAACGACGGCAACGGCGCCGATGGTCACCGAGCTGGCCAGCCCGCCGGCGAGCAGCAGCAGCCTCGTGGGAAGCGTCAGTCCCGAGACGATCAAGTCCGCCTGGCTTGCGCCGCCCGATACGACGGTGGCTACCGTCTGCGCGTCGATGATGCCCTTCGGCAGCCGAGCCTGCACGATCTGGATGGGCACGGTGACTCCCGCTTCTGCGGCGAAGAGCGACGCGTAGCAGGTGGCTATCGCGGACAGTCCCGCGCCGATGAGGGTGAGGATGGCGAAGAACGACGTCAATCGCGGCAGGTCGATGCGGCCCCGGCCGGCGCGCGCCAGGAGAAGCGAAGCGGTGGCGGCGACCACCAAGACAATGATGAGCATGACGACGCCCACGAATCCGAATGCGTACACGACCCCTCCTTGGGTTTATCGATTGTCGTTATGTTAATGACAATCGATAAGTCATGTCAACCGCTGCTGAACAGAAATCTGCGCTGGTTCGCTCGGCTGTGCATACGGCCGAGCGAACCAGCGCAGATTCAGGTAGGCGCCAAGGCGACGCGGGGAGGCTACGAGAGGGCCGCGTCCACCAGGGACTTGGCCGCGGTCTGCACCTCTGCCAGGTGCTCGGCCCCCTTCAGCGACTCGGCGTAGATCTTGTACTTGTCCTCTGTGCCCGAGGGGCGCGCGGCGAACCAGGCGTTGTCCGTTGTCACCTTGATGCCGCCGATCGCCGCGCCGTTACCGGGCGCGTGCGACAGCACCGCGGTGATGGGCTCTCCGGCCAGCTCGGTGACGGTCACGTCGTCGGAGCTCAGCTTCGACAGGCGGGCCTTCTGCTCGCGGTTCGCGTCGGCGTCCACGCGCGCGTAGTAGGACTTGCCGAACTCGGCCTCGAGCTCGGCGTAGTGCTGGCTCGGGGTCTTGCCGGTCACGGCGATGATCTCCGAGGCGAGCAGGGCGAGCAGGATGCCGTCCTTGTCGGTGGTCCAGGTCCTGCCGTCGAGCGTCAGGAACGACGCTCCGGCCGACTCCTCGCCGCCGAAGCCGATCGAGCCGTCGGTCAGGCCCGGCACGAACCACTTGAAGCCCACGGGAACCTCGACCAGCCGACGGCCGAGCTTGCCCGCGACCTTGTCGATGATCGACGACGACACCAGCGTCTTGCCGACGCCCGCGTCGGCCGCCCAGCCGGGGCGGTTGGCGAACAGGTAGTTGATCGCCACCGCGAGGTAGGCGTTGGGGTTCATCAGGCCCGCGTCCGGGGTGACGATGCCGTGGCGGTCGGAGTCGGCGTCGTTGCCCGTGGCCACGGAGAAGCGCTCGCGCTGCTGCACGAGGGAGGCCATGGCGTTGGGGGAGGAGCAGTCCATGCGGATCTTGCCGTCGGTGTCCAGCGTCATGAAGCGCCAGGTGGGGTCGACGGCGGGGTTGACCACCTCGATCGGCAGGCCCCGCTCGGCGAGGAACTGCCAGTACTGGACGGCCGCGCCGCCCATCGGGTCGGCGCCGTGGGTGAGGCCCGAGTTCCGGATGGCGTCCAGGTTCAGCACCAGCGACAGTTCGTCGCAGTACGGGGTGCGGTAGTCGTAGCGGGTGACGTCGCCGGCGATGGACTCGTACGGCGACCGCGCGATGCTGCGGTAGCCGGGCAGGAGCTCGTTGGCGCGGGCCGCGATGACGGAGGTGGCGTCGGTGTCGGCGGGGCCGCCGTTCGGCGGGTTGTACTTGAAGCCGCCGTCGCGGGGCGGGTTGTGTGACGGGGTGACGACGATGCCGTCGGCGCGCGGGCCGTCGCCCAAGTTGTGCCGGATGATGGCGCGGGACACGGCCGGGGTCGGCGTGTACTCGTCCTCGCGCTCGGCCAGCACCTCGACGCCGTTGGCGTGCAACACCTCGATCGCGGTCTTCCACGCGGGCAGCGACAGCGCGTGGGTGTCCTTGCCGATGAACAGCGGGCCGGTGGTGCCCTGCGAGGCGCGGTACTCGACGATCGCCTGCGTCGTCGCCGCGATGTGGGCCTCGTTGAAGGCCGTATCGAGCGAGGAGCCGCGGTGGCCGGAGGTGCCGAACACGACCCGCTGGTCGGGGTTGCCGGAGTCGGGCACCAGGTCGTAGTAGGCGGCGATGACCTCGTCGACGTTGATCAGATCGGATTCTTGAGCCGGAAGCCCGGCGCGCTCGTGTGCCATGGGCGACATCCTAGGACGGGCCGCCGCATTGGGGGGAGGGTTCCAGTTGAAGGGGTTGAACCCGCCCGCCAAGATAGACCCCATGACTGACGCGAACTTCAGCCGCCCCGGTGCGGTCGACCTGTCCTCCCTCGCCCAAGGCGCGCCTGCCGCCGGGGGCGGCTACGTGATGCCGCTGACGGAGGCGGACTTCCAGGAGGTCGCGCAGAGGTCGGTCCAGCACCCGGTGATCGTCGAGTTCTACTCGCCGCGCGACCCTGCAGGCCAGGCCGTCTCCGACGCGCTGGCGGACATCGTGAACGCCGGCGCAGGCCGGTTCCTGCTCGGCCGCGTGGACGTCGACGCGGAGCCGCGCCTCGCGCAGGCGTTGGGCGTGCAGGCGGTCCCCACCGTCGTCGCCCTGATCGGCGGGCAGATGGCGCCGCTGTTTCAGGGCACGATGGCGCGCGAGGAGATCGCGGCGCTGCTGGACCAGATCGCCCAGATGGCGGTAGCCAACGGGATGACGGGCCGCGCGCAGCCCGTCGCGGGCGCGCCCGCCGCCGACGGTGCCCCGGCCGCGAACCCACGCTTCGAGAAGGCCGACGCCGCGCTGGAGGCGGGGGACTTCGCCCGGGCCGTCGAGGAGTTCGATGCGCTGCTGAAGGAGACGCCGAACGACGTCGAGGCACTCGCCGGCCGCGCCCAGGTGGCGTTGCTCGCGCGCAGCATGAGCTTCGATCCCGAGGCGATCGTCGCGAGGGCATCCGTCGATCCGAACGACGTAGAAGCCCAACTCGATGCCGCGGACTTGGAGATCATCAACGGCCGCTCCGCGGAGGCGCTCGACCGCCTGCTCAGCCTCGCAGCCGAGTCGACGCCGGAGGACCGCGACCGGATCCGAGTGCGGCTCTTGGAGCTGTTCGAGATCATCGGCCGCACCGACCCGGTCGTGCTGAAAGCCCGCCGCCGCCTGGCCACCGTCCTGTTCTGACAGGTCGCCGGCAGGGTTGAGAGGATTCGCCACCAACTCGGCCCAACGGGTACTGCGGTGCCAGTTGGGCCCAGTTGGTGGCAAATCCTCTCAGGGGACCGGGACGACCCGGAGCCAGAGGAAGGCGTGGGCCGCGAGCGCGACGCCGTCGGCGAGGCCCAAGGCCTCGTCGGCGACGAGGTCGACCGCCTCCGGGGCGAACCCGGAGAGCGTCGGCGCGTCGACGCGGACCGGGTCGTCGCCGAAGTTCGCGAGCACCAGGACGACGCCGCCGGAGCCGGGGCGTTGGAAGGCCAGCACCGACGGGTGCGGCGTGCGGAACGGGATCAGGTCGTTGCCGCCCAACTCGGGGGTCTCGCTGCGGACCTGGAGCAGGCGGTGGAGCCGCGAGAACACGCGTCCCGCGGTGGTTGCGGGGTCGTGCCGTGCGGCGTAGGCCACCTCCGGCCGGAAGGGCCGGTTGACCCAGCGGCTGTCGCCGGCCTCGGCCGGGCGATCGCGGTAGTAGTAGTCGTTCAGCTGGGCCACCTCGTCGCCGAGGTAGAGCAGCGGCATGCCGCCGGTGCTCATCGCGACGGCGTGCGCCAGCACCACGCGATCCTCGCCGCCTGCGTCGCCCGCCTCGATGCCGGCGAGCGACGCCGTCGTTCCCGCGACCCGGGCGTCGCCGGTCTTCGGGTTCTCCTGGAAGGCCGCGCCTCGGGCGAAGGTGCCGGGGTAGCGCCCGACATAGAACTGGTTGAGGAACCGGCGGTGCTCGAAGCCGTCGATGCCGAGCTCAGCCGCGTCCTCGTCGGCGAAGGTCCAGCCGATGTCGTCGTGTCCGCGGACGTAGTTGACCCACGCGGTGCCCTCGGGCAGCGCGTGTCTGCGCTCGATCGCCTGGCTCAACAGCCGCGCGTCGCGGGTGGCGAGCGCCTCCCAGGTCAGCGCCATCTGGAGCGGGTTGTAGGAGATCTGGCACTCGCCGGGCGAGATGTACTGGATCACCTCGTCGGGGTGCACGATGGCCTCCGACTTGAAGATCAGCGCGGGCGCGGCCAGCCGCAGCACGCGGTTGAAGGCCTGGAGCAGCAGGTGGGCCTCGGGCAGCGACTCGCACGGGGTGCCGAGGCGCTTCCAGATGAACGCGACGGCGTCCATCCGCAGCACCTCGATGCCCTGGTTGGCGAGGAAGAGCATCTCGCCGGCCATGGCGCGGAAGACCGCAGGGTTTGCGTAGTTCAGGTCCCACTGGAAGTGGTAGAACGTCGACCAGATCCAGCGCCCGTCCGGCAGCTGGACGAAGGACCCGGGGTGATCGTCGGGGAAGATCTCGCGGGTGTGCCGCTCGTACTGGTCGGGCATCGTGCGGTCCGGGAAGACGAGGTAGAAGTCCTCGTAGCCCGGCTCGCCGGCCACGCACCTGCGCGCCCACTCGTGCTCGGAGGCGGTGTGGTTGAAGATGAAGTCGACCACCGGGGAGATGCCGGCCTCGCGGAGCCTGGCGGCGAGCGCGGCGAGGTCGGCCATGGTGCCGAGCGCGGGGTCGGTCTCGCGGTAGCTGGTGACGGCGTAGCCGCCGTCGTTGTTGCCCTCGGGGGAGCGGAACAGCGGCATCAGGTGCAGGTAGGTGAGCCCCAGCTCCCGGAAGTAGTCGATGTGGTCGGCGATCTTCGCGATCGAGCCCGCGTACCGGTCGACGTAGCAGACGCCGCCGAGCATCCTCTCGGACCGGAACCATTCGGGGTCCGCCGACCGCTCGGCGTCGAGGGCCTTGAGGTCGCCGGGGCGCTCGTTCCACGAGCGCAGGGCGAGCGCGACGAGCTCGGCGAGGGCCTCCAGGCCGTCCGCGCGCTCGCCGTAGACGAGCAGGAAGAGGCGGTGCAGCTCGGGGAAGTGCTCGGCGTAGCGGGCGGCGAACGAGTTGTCGAAGGCGCCGACGCGGGCCTCGGCCCACTCGCGGGCGAACTGCTGGTCTGCGCTGGTCTGAGCGGTGAGGTGTGCCACGGGTCGATCCTAATGCAGGACGCGGCCTGACACGTGTCTGGGCGGGAGTTGATCCGCGCTGATACCGCCCGTGCGGAGTCGCCGATCGATGCGAGAATGCCGGGATGCCGCGACTTCGTGAGATCTACGTCTATCCCTACGTCGGTTGGGCGGACCGGCCCTGGCCGGGACAGAGGCCACGAGACAGCGAGGAGCCCTGGGACGACGCGCTGCTCGACCTGGACGCGGGCGCCCGGTCAGCGCGGCGCGTGACGGAGTCGGTGAGCCAGGCGCTCAAGGCCCTCGGCGTCGAGGCCCCGCGGGGGCAGCTCATGCTCGAGCTCCGGCTGGGCGACGGCGACGAGGTCGAGCTGGAGTTCCTGGAGCGTTTCCTGGATCCGTCGGACCGGATGACGGGGCGCGTCCGCATCCCCTCGGGGTTCCGGCTGCGCACGCCCGTCGAGCGTGCGTCGATGCTCGGGGAGGCCGTGATCGAGACCGCACACAGGCGCGCCGTGCTCCACGGCTGGGACGTCGACGCCGTCGACGAGGCGCTCCGCGCCGTGGCCGACGGCGGCTTCCGCGCCTTCGCCGAGAGCCCGTGGAAGCCCACCCGCGATCGCAGGCGCCAGGTGCGGCTCCGCGGCGAGATCGCCGACGACGGGTTCCTGCGGATGCGGGTGGAGATCGACGACTCGGCCGCGGGCGGCGGGCTCCGCCGCTCCGACGCGGTGCTCGGCTGGGTCTGGCTGGAGAACGTGGCGCGCGCGGCCAAGAAGATGCGCTTCGAGGGGAACTCGGTGCTCCGCTTCGGCTCGGGCTCCGCGGACCACGAGTTCGAGGCCGTCGTCGACCTCGAGACCGGCGCGGCCACCAGGACCCCGCGGGCCCCCGAGCCGCTGTCCTATCCCTGAGCGGGCAGGATGCATGCGGGGGAGGGGATGGGCGCGCTCCCGCGCGTCGTCCCGTCCCGGTCGAGCGCGACGACCCGGTGCGACTGCTGCAGCGCGACGACGAGCCAGTCGCCGACGACGCGGTGGTGACGCGGGTTACGCCCGGGCAGCGGGTAGGTCGCGTCGTGGCACGCGGAGCCGTCCGGGGCGAGCGTGAACCCCGTGACCGCGTCGGCGCCGCGGCAGCCGACCAACAGCCGGTCGCCCGCCCGCTCGACGTGCGCGAGGGCCGACGCGGCCCCCGGGCAGGCGGCGACGGCGTGGCCCGGCAGGGCGGAGCCGGCGGCGGGGTCCCAGCGCAGCGCGTGCAGGCGCCCGTCGAGCTCGCCCAACACGGCGAGGACCGAGCCGTCGGCGGAGAACGCGGCGTGCCGGGGCCCCGTCCCCGGCGGCAGGGTCGCGGCCGCCCCATCGAGGACGAGGCGCCGGGAGGCGCGGTCGACGGCGAACCGCCAGACGGTGTCGCCGCCCAGGTCGGTGACCAGCAGCCAGCGCCCGTCGGGGGACGGCAGCGACTGGTGCGCGTGGGAGCCCTCCTGCCGGTCCCGGTCCGGCCCCGAGCCGGTCAGCGCGAAGACCTGGGCGGGCTCCGCGGAGCGGAGGGCCCCGTCGTCGGCGACGGGGACGACCGCGACGGAGCCGCTGGTGTAGTTGGTGACGACGAGGGAGCCGATCTCCGGCAGGTGACGCACGTGGCACGGGTCCGCGCCCGCCGTCGAGCAGGTCCCCAGCGGCTCCGCCGCGCCGTCGAGCAGCCGCCACCCGGAGACGGTGCCTCCGGTCGTCTCGCTCACCGAGTAGACGGTGTCGCCGCCCGCCCCGCGGCACGCGAACGACGGCGCGGGCGTGGTGGCGACCTGGCGCGGGTCGGACAGCTCGCCCGTGGCGAGGTCCAGGGTCAGCCGCCAGAGCCCCTCGCCCGCTCCCGCGGGCGTGCCGAACCCGGCCGCGGGGTAGGTGCCGATCAGCAGCGTCTCAGGCAACGGGGTAGCCCGCCTCGGTGTAGCCGCGGTAGCCCGTGAGCAGCAGGGCGATCCGACGCGCGGACAGCTCGCTGACGTGGGCGGGGACGTCGTCCGGCGCGACCCAGTGGACCTCGCGGATCTCCCGGTCGTGCGCGGTGAGCGCGGCGGCCGTCGCCAGGTCGAGGACGCCGCCGTCGAAGATCAGCTCGACGGCGTCGGACCAGCCGAGGTGCGGGGGCATCCAGTCGGTGAGCAGCGGCTGCCCCAGCTCGACGACGAGGCCCACCTCCTCCGCGACCTCGCGCTCGGCGGCCGCGCGGGGCGTCTCGCCCGGTTCGACGACGCCGCCCGGCAGCTCCCAGTCCTCCTTGTACGTGGTCTCCAGCAGCAGCACCCGGCCGTCCTCGTCGCGGAACAGCACGTGCCCGATGAGGCGCTTCTTGGGGAGGATCGAGTCCAGCACCCCGGAGAAGCCGTGCGGGCCGTACACCGGGTCGACGGCGAGGCGCGCGTACACGAGGATGTCGCGGTACACGCCCTTCTCCGGCTCGATCGCGGAGCGCAGCCGACCCTCCAGCCGGAAACCGGCGCGGTGCAGCGCCGTGCGCGCGGCGGTGTCCCACTCCGGCAGCTCGACCTGGAGGCGCCGCAGGTCGTGCGCGATGATCGCGTCGTCGGCGGCCAGCGAGACGGCGCGCTGCAGCGTCTCCAGGTCAACGGTCTGCTCGGCCCAGCGAAGCTTTCCGACGCCGCCCGAGACCTCTACCTCGACCTTGAAGTCGCTCACTGCCCCGCGGAGCGGCTGAGCCAGATCGAGCCGAGCGGCGGCACGGTGACCCGCGCGCGGGCCGGGAAGTGGCCCCACGGCTCGTCGAGCGCGTTGACCTCGCCGAGGTT
>DAONOU010000030.1:0-15958 GCA_035409265.1 Arachnia sp.
GTCGAGATCATGATCCCGCTCGTGGCGCTCAGCCAGGAGCTGGAGACGCAGCGCGCCATCGTCGTGGCCGCCGTCGAGGACGAGCTGGCCAGGGCCGGCCGCACCCTCGACTACACGGTGGGCACCATGATCGAGCTGCCGCGCGCCGCGCTGGTCGCGGACAAGATCGCCGAGCACGCCGACTTCTTCTCGTTCGGCACGAACGACCTGACGCAGACGGCCATCGGCATCTCGCGCGACGACGCGGAGAACGGCTTCCTGACCACCTACGTGATGGAGCGCGTGCTCGAGCGCAATCCGTTCGAGACCATCGACGTCGACGGCGTCGGCGCGCTCGTGCGCATCGGCGTCGAGAAGGGCCGGTCGACCAAGCCGGGCCTGAAGACCGGCGTCTGCGGCGAGCACGGCGGCGACCCGGACTCGGTGGCGTTCTTCAACTCCGTAGGGCTCGACTACGTCAGCTGCTCCCCGTTCCGCGTCCCGATCGCCCGTTTTGCGGCGGCGAAGGCGGTCCTGGAGGGCTGAGTGGCCTGACGCAATATGGGCGCGGTGCGGAATCTCCGCGCCGCGCCCTACACTTGTTGATCGTGCCGACGCGTTCGCCGTCGGGCCGCGGGCCTTCAGCGTCCCGTGACAATCCACACAAGGAGCACACAACCCATGTCTCAGCCCGACTACGGTCAGCCTGATCCCCAGCAGACGCCTGGCCAGCCGCAGTACGGCTACGGCCAGCCCGATCCCCAGGCCGCGTACGGCCAGCAGCCCTCCTACGGCTACCAGGCCCCGGCGGAGCACCCGCAGTCCCAGATGGTGTTCATCCTCGGCATCGTCGGCATCTTCGTGACCGTCGTCCCCTTCATCGCGTGGTACCTCGGTGGCCAGGCCAAGAAGGAGATCGCGGCCGGCGCGCCGTACCCGTTCGAGGGCAAGATCAAGACCGGCTACATCCTCGGCAAGGTCTTCGGCATCCTGCAGATCGTCGGCATCGTCCTCGCGATCGCGATCTACGCGATCATGATCCCGCTGCTTCTCGCCCAGGGTAACTTCTGATCCCTTCGCACCGATCGGGCCCCGGGAGACCGGGGCCCGATCTGTTTCCCGGGCGTGGGAGACTGGAGGAGATGACTACACGAGGGAGCGCCATGGGACAGTACCCGGACTTCACCGGAGGCCAGGACAACACCGAGGGCTGGGAGAACACCCGGCCGATCGACGAGGAGCCGACGGCGCCCCTGACGCCCGCTCCGGGCTACCCGGCCGCAGCGCCCACCTATGACTCGCCGCCTGCGCCCGGCTATGCCGAGTCGCCGACGGCGCCCACCTACGCTGAGCCCTCGCCGACCCCCGCGTACGGCGGGCCGACGCCGTACGGCGCCCCGGCCGCCTACCCGCAGGGCATGGCGCCGGCTCCCGCGCCGTCGACCCCCTATTCCTATGGTGGGTACTCGGGAAACCCCTACGCGCTGGGCGAGCACCCGCAAACCCAGATCGTCTTCATCCTGGGCGTCGTCGGCATCTTCACCGGCATCCCTGCGTTCGTCGCCTGGTACATGGGCGCCCAGGCGCGCAAGGAGATCCAGGCCGGCGCGCCCTACCGCTGGGAGGGCAACCTCAAGACGGGCTACCTGCTCGGCAAGGTGTTCGGGATCCTCAGCATCGTCGGCATCGCGCTCGCGGTCGTCTTCTGGGTCATCTACATCATCTTCATCATCGCGATGCTCGGGGCCGGCTTCTAGGCCCTCCGCGCGGCGACTGGCTCAATCGGCCCCCAGGTATGGGGATACCCGGAGCGGAGGGTGGGGCACTAGCCTTCAATGGGTCGCCGTCTGGGCTGCCCTTGTGCGACCCTAGAGCGAGGTTTGACCGTGTCCGACACCGTGGCAGCACCTGCCGAAACCGGAAACTCGAAGTGGCTGGACTGGATCGAGAAGGTCGGAAACAAGGTCGTTCCCGTCCTGGAGCGCGTCGCCGACGGCGAACCCATCGACGAGGAGTTGAGGATAGAGCTGACGCATGCCGAGGCCGCCGTCCGCGACCGGATTCGGGTCCCGCACCTGCAGCACCCGCTGCTGGTCGCGGAGATCAGCAGGCTGCGGCGGCTGGGCGTCGCGGTGGTGCTGCTCGGCGAGTCGTCGGCCCCGGACCAGCTCATCGACGAGCGGCTCGCCGAGGCCTGCCGCGCGCTGATCGCGCCGGTCACGAGCGGGCGCGTGACCATCCGCGCGCTGCCTGCGAACCGCGCCGCGGCCTTGAGCCTCGTCGTCCATTCGGGGGAGGCGGCCATCCGCGCGCAGTGGTCCGCCGACGGCGAGCCCGTCACCGCCGGGTGAGCAGGCCGGCGGCAGGGCTCACCCAGCGTCAGGCCAGGGCGCGGCGTAGGCCGGCCAGCAGCCTGCCGTTCCAGATCTCGGCGTCGATCTCGCCCGGGCGCACCGCGTGCACCTCGCCGCCGTTGGCCAGCACCAGCAGCGCGATCGCCGCGAGCAGGTCCTCGCCGTTCTCGTCGAAGGTGATGGCGCCGGTGTCGGCGTCGAGGGTGCCCCTCACATCGGCCGTCATGTCGTAGTACAGGGTGCCGACGGCGCCCACCGCGGCGGCACGGGCGGCCTGCGCCACGTCGGTGCCCGCCAGCCCGGCGGCGAAGCCGTCGCCGATCTTGTCCGCGACGGCGCTCAGACGCCGCGCGGTGATCTCGCCGATGCGCTCGCGGATCGCCTCGTCGATCTGGTCCGGCCGCAGCTCGTCGGCCGCGCCGCGCACGACGACGACCTCGCCCGGCAGCCCGTGCGCGACGATCATCGAGGAGAGCGGCTCGTTGGCGAAGACGAAGAGGGGCACATCGCCGGCCGGGTCGACCGGCGCGAGCTCGTCGCGCACCGCTCCGGCCAGCACCTGCGCGTAGCGGTCGAGGAGCACCTTCTGCCCCTCGTCGCCGCCGAGGCGACGCAACAGCTTGCGGCCGCGGATGCTCATCCGGTTGGTCGCGTCGGCCGCGTCCTCGGCGTGCTCGCCGACCAGCGGGAACTCGGTGACGCGCGAGGACTCCGTCGCCGCCCAGAGGTTCCACCCGTTGCTGGAGAGGGTGAGGGCGAAGGCGCGCTGGGGCGTGGTCACGGCGCGGATGAGCTGCCCGACGTCGAACCGGCTGCCCAGGTGGGTGTGCGCCTCGAACGAGTTCGGCAGCACGTACTCGTCGATGAAGTCGGGGGCGATGAAGATCGCCAGCGAGCTGGCGAGGTTGCCCCAGAGCTCGCTGTCCTCGGCGACGACGTCCCATTGCGTGCGCAGCCACTCCTGCTCGGCGTGGCTGCGGCCGGCGGCGCGCAACGCGCGGATCGCCTCGTCGACGGCGCTCTTCGCCGTCGTGAAGGCGAGGTCGCGCCCGGCAGGCGTCGGGTCGGTCGTCAGGTAGATCGACAGCGCGTCGGCGCGCGGCGCCCCGAGCTCGAGCAGGTCTGCGGTGGTGGGGAGTGCGTAGTGGATCATCGATTTCCTTCTGGCAGCGGCGTGACTGCGTCGTCGTCGCGGGGCCGTGGACCCGCGAGGGCAGGCTGGTACCTGCCACGATAAACCCTAGGAACAAGGGGAGAGTCCGGTGTAGTCCTCAGGACTAGGGGAATCGGAAGGGCACCCATCCCGGGCGCGCCCGACGGCGTGGCAGGGTGACGGTCATGACTCAGGATGAAGATGCCCTTGTCCTCCCCTCTGACCAGGACGCCGATGTGACGAGGCTCGCGCTGGCCGCGGCGACGGACCTGTTCGTCGCACCCGTCCCCGACCCGCTCGCCGGCCGGTTCGCGATGCGGTCGGGGATGGAGCTGCTGACCGGGCGGGTGGACCCGCGCCGGTCCGATCCGTTGACGATCGAGATCGAGTTCGGGGACGACGAGCCGCCGTCGGCGGGCCGCGTGCGCGTGGCGATCGCCGGGTACTGCGCGGAGCGGCTGGACCGGCTTGACGTAGAGCGGGCAGCGATCCGCCGTCGCGGGCTCAAGGAGTTGCTTGTCGGCCTGCTCTTCCTGGGGGCCTGCCTGGCCGTCGCCGCCCTGCTGGCGTCGTCGTCCGGCCCGTCCTGGGCGCGCACCTTCTTCAGCGAGGGGCTGATCATCGTCGGCTGGATCGCCTTGTGGCACCCCGTGGACATGCTGTTCTTCGAACGGCTGCCGTTGTTGCGCGAGCAGCGCGTGCTGCGCCGGATCCAGAACGCGGACGTCCGCGTGCTCTAGGACGTGTCGCCCTATCCCCCTAGTTCTGGGGTTTTTTCGCGCGCACGAAGACCGGGCGGTCCTTCGTCGAGCGGGCCTCGTCGTAGCGGTAGCCGAGGCCGTCGAAGTCGGCGAGCGTGCCGGGCGTGCGCACCCGGTTGCGCACCAGCCACGCCGCCATGGCGCCGCGGGCGCGCTTGGCGAAGAAGCTGACCACGCGGGGGACGCCCTTGGCGTCGACGTCCTCGAAGCGCGGTGCGACGACGCGCGCGCCGAGCCTTCCCTCGTCGATCACCGTCGAGTACTCGACGCTGGCGAGGTTCACCAGCACGTCGGCGCCGGGGGAGGCCGCGAGGTCCTCGGCGACGAGGTCTGTCACCTCGGTGCCCCACCAGTCGTAGAGGGACGAGCCGCGCTCCGTCTTCAGGCGTGTGCCCATCTCCAGCCGGTACGGCTGGATCAGGTCGAGCGGGCGCAGCAGCCCGTAGAGCCCGGAGAGGATGCGGATCGATTTCTGCGCCTCGGTGAGGTCGCGGGCGTCGAACGTGCGGGCCTCCATGCCGAGGTAGACGTCGCCGTTGAACGCGAGGATCGCCTGGCGCGCGTTCCTGGGGGTGTGCTCCTGGTCGAACTGGGCGTACCTCGTCGCGTTGAGGTGGGCCAGCTCGTCGGAGATGTGCATCAGCCGCGCGATGTCGGCTGGCGTCTTGGTCCGCATGACGTCGATCAGGCCCGCCGACTCGTCCAGGAGTCGCGGCTCCGTGTGCTTCCTCGTGGTGAGCGGGGACTCGAAGTCGAGCGACTTCGCCGGCGACAGGACGGTGAGCATGCCCCGAGTCTAGGAGGTTGCGCGGCGGCCGTCGCCGATTCGCCTCCGCCTGCGCACCTCGGTAATATGGAACACGGTGATGTGTCTGAGCGGCCGAAAGAGCTCGCCTCGAAAGCGAGAGTAGGGCAACCTACCGGGGGTTCAAATCCCTCCATCACCGCCAGATGAGTTGCGAGAGAACCCTCGGCGAGCGGATGCTCGCCGAGGGTTCTCTCGTGTCCGGTCCCAGCGATGCCCGGACGGCTCTGAAGAGGGCGTCAGGGAGCCCGCAGCTATGCCCTCCGGGAGGGCTGCGCTCCGCCGAGGGTGAGCCAGCCGTCGCCGCGGGCGCGGAGGCCGAGGGTCAGCGCGCGGGCGCCCATGAAGACCACCGTGAACGACACCCACAGCCACGTCATGCCGGGCTGGCCAGGGGCGACGAGCAGCGCGCCGAGCGCGACGGGGGCGTAGACGGTGACGGTGAGGGCGCCGGCCTTTGCGAGGTACGCGCCGTCGCCCGCCCCGATCAGTACGCCGTCGAGGAGGTAGACGTAGCCGGCGAGCGGCAGCGTGGCCGACACGATGAACAGCAGCCAGGAGACGAGGGCACGGACGTCGTCGTCGGGGGCGAAGAAGGACGCGATGGGCGCGTGCAGCGCCGCGACGGCGAGCCCGATGAGCAGGCCGCCGCCGACCGACCAGCGGGTCATGAGGCGGGTCGACTCGCGGGCCTCGCGCGCGTCGGCGGCGCCGAGCGCGGTGCCGATGATGGTCTGTCCGGCGATCGCGAGGGCATCCAGCGCGTAGGCCATCAGACCCCAGACCTGCATGACGACGTGGTGCGCGGCGAGCCCGGCCGCTCCCTGCGCCGTCGCCACGAAGGTCGTCACCAGCAGCGCGAGCCGCAGCGTTACCGTGCGCAGGAGGAGGGGGACGCCGACGGCGAGGCTGCCCATCATCTCGTGCCCGCGCGGCCGGAGGCGTGCCCGGAGGAGGCGGGCGCGCCGGGCGACCAGCGCCGCCGCGGTCAGGCCGAGGGCGGTCTCCGCGAGCGCCGTTCCGAGGCCTGCCCCGCCGATGCCCAGCCCGAGCCCCAGCACGAGGGCGACGTTCAGCACGAGGTTGAGCGCCGCCGCGCCGATCGACAGCACGAGCGGGGTGCGGGCGTCCGCCAGGCCGCGGAAGGTGCCCGTCGCGGCGAGCATCACGAGCATGCCGGGGAGCCCGGGGAGCGACCAGCGCAGGTAGGCCACCGCCTGCGCGTGCACCTCGCCGGCCCCGCCGAGGGCGGAGACCAGCAGCGGGGCGGTCAGCCACGCCGTCGCCCCGGCGACGACGCCGATCAGCGCGGCCAGCCACATCGCCTGGACGCCCAGCTCCACGCCGCGGACCTTCTCGCCCGCGCCGATCCGCCGGGCGACAACCGCCGTCGACCCGTAGGCCAGGAAGATCATCAGCCCCGTGACGGTGGTGAGCAGGCCGCTGCCGAGACCGAGCCCGGCGAGCGGCACGGTCCCGAGCAGCCCGACGATCCAGGTGTCGGCCAGCATCATCAACGGCTGCGCGACGAGCGCCGCGAACGCCGGGACGGCGAGGGAGAGGATGCGGCGGGTGAGCGTCATGTCGCGCGCCAGCCTATCTGGCTAGCGGCGTCGGGTCTTCGGGGACGGGCGCGGGCGTCGGGGCCGGGACTGCGCCGGGCGTGGCTTCGGTGGGGTGGAGCGCGCGGCGGCCGTGCGGGAGCTGTTGACGGTGCGGCCGCGGACGACGCCGATGAACTCTTCGATCGACGGGTGCTCGTTGTCCTGCCGCCAGGCGAGGCCGACGGGCGACGGCGCGGCATCCGTGATCGGGCGGTAGACCAGGTCGCGGCGGTTGTGCATGCGGGCGATCGACATCGGTACCCGCAGCACGGCCGCCTCGGCAACCGCGGCGTCGATGCTGATCTGGCCGTAGTCGTCGAGCACGTTCTCGTCGGCGAGGTCGGCGAGCGTGACCTCCTCGAACGCCGCCACCGGGTGCTCCTTGGCCGCCCAGGCGACGACGACCTCGTCGTACAGCGGGATGAGGTGCAGCCCGTCGGTGTCGATGGGCCGCCGGACGAAGCACATGTCGATGTCGCCGACGACGAGGGCGCGGCGCTGCTCCGCGTCTGCGAGTTCGACGATGTCGAGCGGCGTCGGGAACCGCTCGTCCCACACGCGCCTCCACTTGGTGAGCGTCACGCCGGGCACGAACCCGATCCGCAGCGGCGCCGTCGTGCTCGTCATGGGGAGAGACTACGCTCTCCCCATGAGCCAGACGATGAAGCCGCTGACGGCGGCGGGGAAGCTGGGCATCCACCTGCCCGCGGCCCCCGAGGAGTTCCGTTCCACGGGGATCACCCGCGCGGAGTTGGACGCGCTGCGGGCGGACCCGCCGGAGTGGCTCGTCGAGCTCCGCCGCAACGGGCCGTTCCCGCGTGAGGTGATGGCGCAGAAGCTGGGCGTCTCGCGCTCGGGCCTCGCGCGCGGCGGCATCACCGAGGCGCTCGACGCCGACCAGATCGGCGCGCTCCTCGCCGACCCGCCTGAGTGGCTCGACCGCGAGCGCGAGTCCCTCCGCAACGTCCTCGCGGAGAAGGCCCGGCTTTCGGAGAAGTAGGCCGTGAACGACCGCGTGGTGCCGGACCGCGACGTGCCCGGCGCGTTCTGGGTGCGCTTCGGGCCGACCCAGCAGTCGTTCGTCGACCCTGACCGCCCGGACTTCCTGCTCTTCGAGTACGTCCAGCACCTCGCGATGCTGCTCGACCACACGCTCCTCGACGCGCCCGCGGAGCGGCGGCTGCGCGTCGTCCACATCGGCGGCGCGGGCATGACGCTCCCGAGGTGGGTCGCGTGGCGGCGGCCGGGGACCGCGCAGGTGGTGTGCGAGCCCGACGTCGCGCTGACCGAGGAGGTCCGCCGCAAGGCGCCCCTGCCGCCGCGCTCGGGCATCAAGGTCCGCGACGTCGACGGCCGCGCGGGGCTTCGCGCCATGCAGGGCGCCTGGGCCGACGCCGTGATCGTCGACGCGTTCGACGGCGCCCAAGTGCCGGGCGAACTGGCCACCGCGGAGTCCCTCGACGACCTGCGCCGGGTCACCCGAGGGGAGGCTGTCGTCGTCTTCAACGTCACCGACCGCGCGCCCTTCGCTTGGGCCAAGCGCCTCGCGGGCGGGTTGGCGGAGCGGTGGCCGCACCTGATGGTCGGCATGGAACCGGTGGTCCAGAAGGGGAAACGCTTCGGGAACCTTCTGCTCTGCGCCTCCGACGCGCGGCCCGACGCCCGCGGCGTCGAGCGGGAGTCGCGGGGTCTGCCCGTGGGCTACCGCTGGCTGTCCGGGCGTGACGCTCGCGCCTGGCCCGGGGGCGCCGAGCCCTTCGCCGACGGCGAGGAGGAGCCGTCTCCCGGCCCTGCCGGCCGCGGCTGGTGAGCCCAACCAGCGGGGGTCACTCGGCGGTCAGCACCTTCTCGGCGAACGCGCGCGCGAACTCGCCCGGCTGCTGGAAGATCGGGCGGTGGCCGGAGGTGTCCAGCTCGACCCATTCCTTCGACGGCGCCCGCAGCGCGTCGAACCACTCGCGGGCAGGCTCCGCGCGGCCGGGCGCCTCGTGTCGGCCCTGGATCAGGTCGGCGATGATCGAGCGCGAGCAGGCGCAGCTCGCCGCCCAGGCGGTGATGGAGGAGCGCCTGCGCATCGCCCGCGACCTGCACGACATCACGGCGCACTCGCTGGGCGTGATCGCGGTGCAGGCGGGCGTCGCCGCCCACGTCATGCGGACCGAGCCGGACGAGGCGGAGGCGACCATGCGGTCCATCGCGGGCACCAGCCGCGAGGCGCTGAGCGAGATCCGCGGCCTCGTCAGCGCGCTTCGCAGCAGCTCCGACGACGACTACGCGCCCACCCCGCGCCTCGCCGACCTCGAGCGCCTGGCCGACGAGGCGCGCGCCGCGGGCCAGGACGTCGACTGGCACCTGGGCTCCGTGCCCGACGACGCCGTCCCCGCCACCGCGCAGGCGGCGGCCTACCGGATCGTCCAGCAGGCGCTCAGCAACGCGCGCGAGCATGCGCCCGGCCGCGCCGTCGTCGTCGACCTGACGACGGCGAACGGCGAGCTGCTGCTCACCGTCGCCAATCCCCTGGGCGCCGGGCCGCCTCGCGCGGAGCGGGGCCACGGGATTCTGGGGATGCGCGAGCGCGCGGAGCTCGCCGGTGGCGGGCTGGTGGCGGGCGCCGGGGCCGACGAGACGTTCCGCGTGGCCGCGCGCTTCCCGATGCGGAGGGCAGCATGATCAGGGTCGCCATCGCCGACGATCAGGCGCTCGTGCGCAGCGCCTTCGCCCTCCTGCTGCGCTCGGATCCCCGCATCGAGCTGGTCGGCGAGGCCGCCGACGGCGTCGAGGCCGTCGAGCTCGCCCGGCGCGAGCAGCCCGACGTGATGCTCATGGACGTGCGGATGCCCCGGCTCGACGGCGTGGAGGCGACGCGCCGGATCGTCGGCCAGCCGGGCAACCGGACCCGCGTGCTGATCCTCACCACCTTCGACCTCGACGAGTACGTCTTCGGCGCCCTGCAGGCCGGCGCGGGCGGATTCCTCGTCAAGGACGTCGAGCCCGAGGGCCTGCTGCGGGCCATCGAGGTGCTCGCCGCCGTCGGCCGCGGCAGGACGAACGCGGAGATCGCGCGCGAGCTGTTCATCACCTACGCCACGGTCAAGAGCCACGTCAGCCACCTGTTGACCAAGCTCGACGCCCGCGACCGCACCCAGCTCGTGGTGCTCGCGCACGAGTTCGGGCTGCTGGGCTGAGCGGCGCCGCGGTCTTGTCGGCCGCG
The DNA here is from genome assembly GCA_035409265.1 of Arachnia sp. Lineage (GTDB taxonomy): Bacteria > Actinomycetota > Actinomycetes > Propionibacteriales > Propionibacteriaceae > Arachnia. The sequence goes on from DAONOU010000030.1 coordinate 9,868, forward strand.
GCTGCAAGAATGGGCGCATGGAGAAGCGAGCGGACCGACGGGGCGTCTCGCCGTTGCTCGTGTTCGCCGCCGTCCTGCTCGCCGGCGTGCTCGTGGCCGGCGTCGCCCTCGCCTGGCAGGTCTGGGGGACGACCGCGCTGGCCGCGCGCGCCGCCGAGCGCGAGGCCGCGGAGCTCCGCGCGTCCTGGGCGTCGCCGTCCCCGGCGCCCCCGCCCAGCCCGGACCTGTCGGCGTCGCCCGCGCCCCCCGTCGTCGACCCGCCCGCGCACGGCCAGGCCGCGTGGCTGCTGCGCATCCCCGCGCTCGGCGGCGAGTGGCCGGTGATCGCCGGCGTCGGCGACGACGAGCTCGCCCGCGGCGTCGGCTGGTACCCCGGCAGCGCGCTGCCCGGGCAGGTGGGCAACTTCGCCGTCGCCGGGCACCGGATCGGCAACGGCGAGCCGTTCCGGCGGCTGCTGGAGCTGAGGGCGGGTGACGAGGTCGTCGTCGAGACCGCCGTCGCCACCTTCACCTACACGATCGTGTCCGCGCCCGGAGACCTCACCGTCCAGGCCGACGACTCCTGGGTGCTCGACCCCGTGCCGGGCCACCCCGACGAGGTGCCCGCCCAGGCGCTCCTCACCCTGACCACCGCGGAAGACCTCGTGACCACGCCGGACCGCGCCGTCGGCTTCGGCACCTTGACCAAGACGGAGACCCCATGACAGACCGCACCGACCTCATCGAACAGATCCGCACCCTCGCCGTCGTCCACGGCAAGGTCACGCTCGCGTCCGGCCGCGAGGCCGACTACTACGTCGACATGCGCCGCGTGACCCTCGACGGCGTGGCGTCCCCGCTCGTCGGGCGCGTGATGAACGAGCTGGTCTCCGACCTCGACTTCGACGCCGTCGGCGGCCTCACGCTGGGCGCGGACCCCGTCGCCACCGCGATGCTCCACGCGCGCGCCGCCGAGGGCGGCCGCCTCGACGTCTTCGTGGTGCGCAAGGAGGCAAAGGCCCACGGCATGCAGCGCCGGATCGAGGGCACCGAGGTCGCCGGGCGCCGCGTGCTGGTGGTCGAGGACACCTCGACGACGGGCGGCTCCGCGCTGACCGCCGTCGACGCCGTGCGCGAGGCGGGCGGCGAGGTCGTCGCCGTCGCCGTCGTCGTCGACCGGAACACGGGGTCCGCGGAGCGCGTCCAGGAGGCGGGCCTCGAGTACCGCTACGCCGTCGGCCTGGACGATCTGGGCCTCTGAACCTGCCCTTCGCCGGAGGGGTCCGGTACCGTGAATGCTTGATCGTTAGGAGACACCCATGACCACCGTCCTCATCGTGCTTCTGCTCGTCGTGCTGGGCGTCCTCGCCTGGGGCGTGGGCGCGTACAACGGGTTCGTGCGCAGCCGCAACGTGATCCAGGAGTCCTGGCGCCAGATCGACGTCGAGCTCAACCGCCGCTACGACCTCATCCCCAACCTGGTGGAGACGGTGCGCGGTTACGCGGCGCACGAGCGCAACACGCTCGAGCAGATCACCGCGCTCCGCAACCAGGCCCGCGCGCTGGCCGGCCAGAACTCCGGGCAGCCGAGCGAGCAGCGCGCCGCCGTCGAGTCCGAGCTGACGCAGGCCGTGCACAACCTGCTCGTCTCCGTCGAGGCGTACCCCGATCTGAAGTCGAACACGAACTTCCTCGAGCTGCAGCGCGAGTTGACCGACACCGAGGATCGCATCGCCGCCGCGCGCCGCTTCTACAACGCGAACGTGCGCGACTACAACACGCGCGTCGAGTCCGTGCCGAGCAACATCATCGCGGGCTTCGCGAAGTTCGAGAAGGCCACGTACTTCGAGGTCAACGACCCCGCGGTGCGCCAGGCGCCCGGGGTGAACTTCGGCGAGATCTCGCAGCGCCCCACGGCGGCCCCGCAGGTTGGCCAGGGCCTGGGACAGGAGCCCCCGGTCCAGGCGCCGCAGATCCAGCAGCAGCCGTTCGAGCAGGAACGCTGACCACCGCTCGTTGAGCCACACCGAACGACCCGGCCCCCGCGGGCCGGGTCGTTGCGCGTTCCGCTGACGGCGAAAGGCACATAGTTGAAGTCTCAACCAATTGCGTCTAGGGTGGGGCTCACAAGCTACGAAAGGACTTGAATCATGAGCCTCGCCGATCTCCAGGGCACCTTCGTCCTCGACCCCACCCACACCACCTTCTCCTTCGTGACCCGCCACGCGATGGTCACCAAGGTCCGCGGCTCCTTCGAGAAGTTCGAGGGCCAGGCCATCGTCGACGGCTCCAGCCCCGAGACCTCCTCGCTCAGCGTCAACATCGACGTCGCCTCCGTCACGACGCGCAACGCCGACCGCGACGCCCACCTCCGCTCCGCCGACTTCTTCGACGTCGAGCGGTTCCCCAACATGGTCTTCGTGAGCACCAACATCGCCGTCGACGGCGACACCGTCGAGGTGACCGGCGACCTGACCATCAAGGACGTCACCAACTCCGTGACCTTCCCGCTCGAGTACCAGGGCTCCGCCAAGGATCCGTTCGGCAACACCCGTGTCGGCTTCGAGGGCTCCGTCCAGGTGCTCCGCTCCGACTTCGGCCTCACCTGGAACGCCGCGCTCGAGACCGGCGGCTTCCTCGTCTCCGACAAGGTGACCCTCGAGCTCGAGATCTCCGCGATCCAGACCGCCTGATACCTTCTCCGGGTGACCGACGAACCCCACGACCCGACCGCACCGACGGTGGGCGTGGGGCCGCACCCGCTGCCGTGGCCCGACGACGACCGGCTCGACCCGGACCTGCTCCGGGACGGCGACCGGCGCAACGTCGTGGACAGGTACCGGTACTGGCGGCTGGAGGCGATCGTCGCTGACCTCGACCGCACGCGCAGCAGGTTGCACGTCGCCATCCAGAACTGGGAGCACGACTTCAACATCGGCTCGATGGTGCGCACCGCCAACGCGTTCAACGTGGCCGCGGTGCATATCGTCGGGCGCCGACGGTGGAACCGCCGCGGCGCGATGGTCACCGACCGCTACCTCCACGTCCACCATCACGACGACGAGGCCGCGCTGTTCGCGTGGCTCGCCGAGCGCGGGGTGACGCCGGTCGGCGTCGACAACCTTCCCGGCTCCGTCCCGCTCGAGACGGCCGCCCTGCCCGCCGACTGCTGCCTGATCTTCGGCTCCGAGGGGCCGGGCCTGACCGACGACATGGTCGCCGGCTGCGCCGCGCTCGTGGCCATCACGCAGCACGGCTCGACCCGCTCCATGAACGCCGGCGCCGCGGCGGCCATCGCGATGTACCACTGGCAGCTGCACGTCGACACGACGACGGGGCTTCGCCCGACGCGTCGGCCCGGTACCGCGCGGCACGGGCCGGCCCCGGCCGCCGACTAGAGTTGCCGCCATGCCAGATCGCTTCTCGGCGGGCCTCACCCCGCTGCCGACCGCTGCCCGCGTCACCCGTCAACGCGGCGCGCTGCGCTGGCGCATCGGCTCGACGGTGGTCTCCGCGCTGATCCTTGGCGCGGTGATCTACTTTCTCGGCCGCGACTGGCCGCCCGCGTGGACGTATACGTTCGTCGGGCTGTGGGTGGCGTCGTCGGCCTTCTGGCTCACCGTCTCCGCCGTCGGGCTGAAGCGCGCCAAGCGCGACCTGGCCCGCATCCACGAGGGCATCGCCTTCCACCTCGACGCCGTCGGCGTCGAGTTCGTCCATCCGGCCGCCGGGCTGGTGCCGTGGGAGGACGTCACGGCGCTCCGCCTCGTGGGTCACCACGGCGGCGCGGGGCCCGCGGTCGCCGTCGACGCCCAGGGCGCGGAGGTGGCGCGCGTCCCGCTGAGCTTCCTGGACGCCGGTCCCGCGGTCATCGACTCCGCCGCGCGGGCCTATTCGCTTGGCCGTGTGCACCTCGACGTCTCCGCGCTCGACAGGGTGCTCTGATCGCGTCGCCCAAGAAACGGACCCCGGCCTCCCCGTGGGGAGACCTCTCGCGATAGGCTGAGCTTGTTGGCGAAACCGTCAGGTCAATTCCAGAAAAGGGGCATCCATGCCAGTTGCAACTCCCGAGGTTTACGCGGAGATGATCGATCGGGCCAAGGCGGGCAAGTTTGCCTACCCGGCCATCAACGTCTCCTCGTCGCAGACCCTCAACGCCGCCCTCCAGGGCTTCACCGAGGCCGGCTCCGACGGCATCCTGCAGGTCTCGACCGGCGGCGCGGAGTACTTCTCCGGCCCGACGATCAAGGACAAGGTGACCGGCGCCGCCGCGTTCGCCGTGTACGCCCAGGAAGTCGCGAAGAACTACCCGGTCACCGTCGCGCTGCACACCGACCACTGCCCCAAGGACAAGCTGGACAGCTTCGTCCGCCCGCTGCTCGCCATCTCCGAGGAGCGCGTCGCGCGCGGCGAGCTGCCCCTGTTCCAGTCGCACATGTGGGACGGCTCCGCGGTGCCGATGGAGGAGAACCTCCAGATCGCCGACGAGCTGCTCGCCCGCACCTCGAAGGCGCACATCATCCTCGAGATCGAGGTCGGCGTCGTCGGCGGCGAAGAGGACGGCGTGAAGGCCGAGATCAACGACAAGCTGTACACCACCATCGAGGACGGCCTCCGCACCGTCGAGGTCCTCGGCCTCGGCGAGAAGGGCCGCTACATCACCGCGCTGACCTTCGGCAACGTGCACGGCGTGTACAAGCCGGGTGCGGTGAAGCTGCGTCCCGAGGTGCTCAAGGAGATCCAGGACGCCGTCGGCGCCAAGTACGGCAAGGAGTCGCCGTTCGACCTCGTCTTCCACGGCGGCTCGGGCTCGACCGCCCAGGAGATCTCCGACGCGGTCGACTTCGGCGTCATCAAGATGAACATCGATACGGACACGCAGTACGCGTTCACCCGCCCCGTGGTGGAGCACATGTTCCGCAACTACGACGGCGTGCTGAAGGTTGACGGCGAGGTCGGCAACAAGAAGCTGTACGACCCCCGCGCCTGGGGCAAGGCTGCCGAGGCCGGCATGGCCGCCCGCATCGTCGAGGCCTGCGAGCAGCTGCGCTCCGCCGGCACGTCGATCGGCAAGTAGCGCTCCTCAAGCCGGGCATCACCGCTCCTTGAGCCGGGCCTCCGCGCGAAGCGCCAGGCCCGTGTCGAAAGGTCGTAAGCTGGGGCAGGGACCCTTTCGGGTCCCTGCCCCTTTCGCGTCGGCCGCATCTTCGTCCCTCAGTTCCGGGCGTTGCGCGAGTCAACTTTTGTCGTCCGCGGGTCGACTTAAGTTGATCTCTCGTGCGTGCTGACTTGTGCGCCGGTCGGTCTTGGCGATTGACTTCGGCCCGTCAAAGTGTCTAACTAAATGATGGGGTCTGATGGCGGAGCTGTCGTGCCCCTCTGGTGGATCATCGGAACATCGGCTGTCTGCGCAGCGGAAATCGCTTCTCTCGCCGTTGGTGCTGCCAAGGTGATTCAGGCCTTCGCTAAGGCCGACAAGATCGTAAAGGCTGCGAAGGCGGTCACCAGCGCCTACAAGACGCTCGGTGGCAAGATGGACAAAGTTGTTGACCTTCTAAAAAAGTACGTGAAGGACAAGAGTAAGCTGACCAAGAAGCAGATCAATGCGCTTGAGACGTTTATTCGTGAGATCGGGAAGTCGGTCTTCAATATCATCGGATTAGGATCTTGTTACGCACTGGCGACGATGAAATAGGTAGGTGGGCATGGGGTTCATGATGTTCCTGGCGGTGCCAGGTCTAGCTCTGGCGAGCTTCGTATTTGCTTTCTGTCTTGCCGGAATTTGGGTTTCTGGTGGGCCGAGTTGGTCTGCGAGCCTTGGCCGGACAATGCTGGCGATGCTGGTTGTCATCATCGGAATGTCTCTGGTGCTGATCGAGCCCGCGGCAATCTCGCCAGCATGGCTTCAGTACACTCTGCTTGTCGGTGTTCCTGCCGCAGCCGGCTTTTTTTCGTGCCGGTACATCGTTGCCCGCTGGAGCAGTGAAGGGGCCCGAGATGACTGAGCTAGTAGGTGCGTGCGAGTAGCGCCCTGACCAAGCCCTAAAGCTGGGCGGGTCCAGACGGGTTCCGCCCAGCCTGCTTGTTCGACCAAGGTGGCTGGGTGAAGGTA
>DAONOU010000031.1:0-15798 GCA_035409265.1 Arachnia sp.
GATATACCCAGCCGTTTGGCGATATATCTGATCACTAGGAGGTCCTTCGGTTGAGCCGGCGGCCGCGCCGGCGCCTGGCTGATCATACGACGATTCCCACGTTTGGTGGGGAAACCCGGAGCCCGGAAAAGGGAAAGGGGCGGGCGGCAGTTGCCGCCCGCCCCTTCCGTTCGCGGGGCGTAAACAGCTAGATCAGCTGTTGACCCACTGCGGGGAGTTCCACGACAGGCCGCTCTGGGCGGCCGTCGGGCGCACGTTCAGCATCTTGGAATCGGAGCCCGCGATGCCGGGGTGCGCGTACAGCGGGATACCGAAGAGGTTGTCCCACAGCTCGCGCTCGATGATCTTGGTCTGCTCCAGGTGGACGTTGGGATCCAGGGTGGAGACCAGCGTGTTCCACGCGGCGTCGACGGCCTCGTTCGTGAACTTGCCGTAGTTCTGACCCTTCTTGGTGGCGTAGATGTTCTGGCCCGAGGTGATCTGGCCGGAACCGGCCCACGCGAAGAGCGCGACCTCGTAGTCACCGTTCGGCAGCGCCTTCTCGAAGAAGTCGGCAGCGTTGGAGTCGATCACGTTGAAGCCGGCGTCCTTGCAGGAGGCGGCGATGGCGGCGACGGTGTCGGCGCGGCGCTGGTTGCCCGCGCGGTAGCCGAGGCGCACGTCGATCGGGGTCTTGATGCCCGACTCGGCGACGGCGGCCTTCGCCTTCTCGATGTCGACCTGGTCGAAGCGGCCGTCATAGGCGGCATCGACGACGGCCTGGTAGTTCTCCTGGAAGGGGAAGACCTCGCGGGCGTTCATCACGACGGTGTCGGGGGCGATCGGCTTGATCAGCGTGTCGACGATCTGCTGACGCGGCACGCAGTAGGCGAAGGCCTCACGCAGCTTCAGGCCGCCGTTGGCGTCGGAGAAGGCGCTCTTGTCGCGGAAGTTGAAGTCCAGGTGCTCCCAGGTGAGGGTCGAGTACTGGTGCACGGTGACCGCCGGGCCGATGGCCTCGAGCTGGCCGACGGTGTCGACCGTCGCCTGCGGCGCGATGGCCTGGACGTCGCCGTTCTGCAGCGCCTGGACCTGGCCGGCGTCGTCGATGAACCGGAAGATCAGGTTTTTCGTGCCGGGCGGGTTGCCCCACCACTTGTCGTTGGCCTCGAGCGTCAGCGCGTTGCCCTTCTGCCATCCGCCCTGCTTGACCTTGTAGGGGCCGTTGGAGGGGATGTCCTCGGCCGCGGGCAGCTCGCCCGGGTTGAGGGTCCAGCCGGTGTTCCAGAACTCGGCGGCCTTCTTGACCGTGTCGGCGTCCCTGTCGACGATCGCCTGGGCCAGCGCATCGGGCTCGAGGCCGATCTTCTTGGCCACGATGTGCGCCGGCATGGTGCCGCTGATGTTGATGCGCCAGTCGGGGTTCGGGCTCGTGTACTTCACCGTGAAGGACTTGCCGCCGATGTCGCCCTGCGGGCCGTCGGGGATGAACTCGGCGAAGGAGGAGCTCACGTGGTCGAAGACAGGCTCGGCCTTCTTGTCCTTGCCGTTGACGTAGCCGGGGGCGACGAACTCGGGGTTCTGCGCGGCCCAGTCGAGCAGGTAGTCGTTGATGGTCACCGGGGTGCCGTCGGACCACACGGCCGCGTCGTTGATCGTGTACTTGATCTCGAGCGGATCCTCGGAGAGCACCTCCATGGTGCCGAAGTCCTTGTTCTCGCAGATCGTGCCGTCAGTGCCGAAATACGTGAAGGACGAGATCATCTGGTCGCCGATGGCGGAGTTGTACGTCGAGTACGTGGCCGAGGTGAGGCCGTTGTAGCTGGACCAGTCGCCGGGGCCGGCGGTGAACTTGACCTCGCCGTCCTTGCTCGCGGTGATGCCGACGTCCTGCAGGCAGCCGGCGGGACCGGACTCCGTGGGCGGGGCAGCCGTGTCGGTCGGGCCAGCCGTGCCGGTCGTGGGCTCGGTGGTGCCGCCGGGCTCCTCTTCCGGGCTGGTGCAGGCGCCCAGCAGGAGGGCGCTGCTCAGCGCGAGGCCGATGACGGCCGTCGTTCGCCTGAACTTCATTGAGTTGACTCCTTGTCGTGAGACGACGTTGCGTGGCCACGTAAACGGCCAAGTGGTCAGCACGATAGCGAGTTCCCCATGCGTTGCGTTAGCGGGTCCCCCATAAAACGGGGCATCGTTACGCAGTTGTTGCGGAAACGACCACGGTGGAGACCGGGAGACCGGAGTTCGCGGAGATACCGAGGCCCGAGGGGGCGAGGCCCGCCCGGACGACCTCGCTGCCGACGGCCGCGATCATCGCGCCGTTGTCGGTGCAGAGCGCGGGGCGCGGGCGGCGCAGCTCGATGCCGACGGCGCCCGCGCGCTCCTCCAGCAGCGCCCGCAGCCGGGAGTTGGCGGCCACTCCCCCGCCGAGCAGGATGGTGTCGACGCCCAGGTGCTGCGCGGCGTCGACGGTTTTCGCCGTCAGCACGTCGCAGACGGCCTCCTGGAAGCTCGCGGCCACGTCCGCGACGGGCACGTCAAGGCCGTCGAGGCGGCGCCGCTCGACCCACCGCGCGACCGACGTCTTGAGACCCGAGAACGAGAAGTCGAATCGGTGCCTCTCCATGTCGTGCCGGGCGGTGAGGCCGCGCGGGAAGCGGATGGCCGTCGGGTCGCCCTCCTGTGCCGCCTTGTCGATCACCGGCCCGCCCGGGTAGGGAAGGCCGAGGATGCGGGCGACCTTGTCGTAGGCCTCCCCCGCGGCGTCGTCGATGGTGGCGCCGAGCTCGGTGATATCGGTGGCGATGTCGCGCACGTGCAGCAGGGACGTGTGCCCGCCGCTGACGAGCAGCGCGAGCGCGGGCATGGGCAGCTCGCCGTGGTCGAGCAGATCGACGGCGACGTGCCCGACGAGGTGATTGACGCCGTAGAGCGGCTTGTTCAGGTAGGCCGATAGCGCCTTGGCCGAGGCCAGGCCGACGACCAGCGCGCCCATCAGGCCGGGTCCGGCGGTCACCGCGATGGCGTCGACATCGGCGAGGTCGATGTCGGCGGTCGCCGCGGCGCGCTCCAGCGTCGGGACCAGCGCGGACAGGTGCGCGCGGCTCGCCACCTCCGGGACGACGCCGCCGAAGCGGACGTGCAGATCCACCGAGCTGGCGACCTCGTTGGCCAGCAGGGTGCGGCCGCGGACGATGCCGACGCCCGTCTCGTCGCACGACGACTCGATGCCGAGAATCAACGGCTCGCTCACCGGACTGCCCTCCTCGCGTCGGAGGCTCCGGGCGTGTCCCGCGCCTCCATCTCCCACATGCCGACGGAGTCGGCGTCGACGCCCTCGAGCGGGCGCTCCATGACGACGGCATCGGCACCCGGGCCGTAGTAGTCGGCGCGCGCGGCGATGGGCCGGAACCCGTGGCCGCGGTACAGCGCGATGGCGGGCTCGTTGTCGTGCTCGACCTCGAGCACCATGCGCGCGGCCCCCTCGCGGACCGCCCACTGCAGCCCCGCGACCAGCATGGCGCGGGCAAGCCCCAACCGCCTCCGGCTAGGGGCGACGACGATGCGGTGCAGGTCGACGACCTCGGCGAGCCGCTGGAAGCACGCGACCCCGACGAGCTCGCCGTCGACGCGAGCGACAAGCACGCGACGCCCTTCGCCGCTCAGCTCCGCGCGCCAGGACGCTTCCGACCATTGCACGCCGAAGTGCTCCTCCAGCGCCAGGATCTGCGCGAGGTCGGTAGCCACGGCAGGCTCGACGATCATCGCGAGGCCCGCAGCCGCGGCAGCGCCGACTTGCGCGCCCCGGGCACCGTGGCGTCGGGCGCGCGCAGGTAGTACGGCTCCTCGCCCGCGGGCTCAAGAGTCCGCCACTTCGCCGCGAGCGTCCCCGGGTCGAGCTTCCGCTCGACGATCAGGTGGGAATGTAGCTGCGCCGCGAGCTGCTCAGGAACGGTCCCGACGACGGTGAGGCCGGGCAGGTGGTCGGGCGCACTCACCTGCGGGTCGCCCGCGGGCGACCCATCGGCGAGGTAACGCCGCCAGTACAGCTCCTTGCGGCGGGCGTCGGCGGCGACCACGAACTCGTCCGCGGCCCCCTCGTCCGCCCACTGGCGCGCGACGACGTCGAGCGAGCACACGCCGTGCGGGGTCCTCCCCGCCGCGTGCGCGAGGGTCCAGGCGGTGGCGATGCCGACCCGCAGCCCGGTGAAGGGCCCGGGACCCATGCCGACCACGAACTCGTCGACGTCGCGCAGCGCGACGCCGGCCGCGGCGCAGGCCTCGAGCACCGCGGGCATGAGCGCCTCGACGTGCGCGCGGGTGTCCTCCACGACGACGCGGGCGAGGGCCGCGCCGTCGACGGCCACGCCGACCGCGACGAAGGCGCTGGTGTCGATGCCGAGCGTGATGGTCATGGCCGCTCCCTAAGCGGGTCGAGGGCGCCGGCCCAGCGCGGGCCGATCCCGGTGAGGTAGACGGTGCGGCCGTCGTCGTCGAGGCCGCGGGCGATGTCGATCTCCAGCCTGTCCTCGCTCAGCCACTCGACGAGGCCCGCGCCCCACTCCACGAGCGTGACGGCGTCGGCGAGGGAGGCGTCGAGGTCGATGTCGGCCAGCTCGGCCGCGTCGCCGAGGCGGTAGGCGTCGACGTGCACGAGCGCGGGGCCGTCGCCGCGGCTGGGGTGGACGCGGGAGATGACGAAGGTGGGCGAGATGATCGCGCCGTCGACGCCCAGGCCCTCGCCGATGCCCTGCGTGAGCGTTGTCTTGCCCGCGCCGAGGTCGCCGGTGGCGACCACGACGTCCCCGCGGCGGAGCACCCCCGCGAGCGCACGCCCGAGCGCGCGCATGTCGTCGGCGGTGGGGACGTCCACGATCACGGGTAGGTCGCGGGCCAGCCACACGCCGTTCGGGGCGTCGCCGACCACCTCGAAACCGTGGTGGCGCCAGAACGCGATGAGCTCCGGGAACTCGCGGCGCGCGACCAGCCGCACGCGGCCGGCGCCCAGGTCCGCGGCGAGGCTGAGCGCCCCCTCCACGATCGCGCGGGCGACCCCGTGCCCGGAGTAGGACGGGAGGACCGAGACGCGGCGCAGCGTGGCCACCCCGTCGTCGAGGTCGACGAGCAGCCCCCCGACCATCTCCCCTCCCAGCTCGGCGACGACGCCCGCCCCCTCGGTGAGGGAGCGGGCGATGTCCGCCTCGGTGTCGGAGAGGGCGTCGGCCGGCGGGTCGACCGGGCGGCGCGCGGCGAAGGCCTCCCGGATCACGCGCAGCAGGCGCGGCGCGTCATCCGGGTGGGCCTGCCGGAGATACAGCTGGTTCTCGTCCATCGTCCCGAGATACTAGTAGCGGTCGCGGCGCTGGCGCGGGCGCTGCCCGTGCCCGCCCCGTCCGCCGCCGTATCCGCCTCGGCCGCCGCGCTGGCCGTCGGGGCGACGGCGCGGCTGCTGCTTCGGCGCGATCAGGGCCTGGTACTCCGCGTCGGCGATCGGCTCGCCCGAGGTGGGGCGGGCGCCGGTCGCGACGAACAGCTCGTCCGAGCTGGGCTCGACGGGGATGGCCTCGACGGGCACGCCCGCCTGGCCGAGCAGGCGGCGCGACATCTTGCGCTGGTGCGGCAGCACGATGCTCGCGACGATGCCCTCGTTCCCGGCGCGCGCGGTGCGGCCGGCGCGGTGCAGGTAGTCCTTCGAGTCGTGCGGCGGGTCGACCTGCAGCACGAGCGTCACGTCGTCGACGTGGATGCCGCGGGCCGCGACGTCGGTGGCGACGAGCACGGGGACGGTGCCCTCGCGGAACGCCGTGAGGATGCGCGCCCGCGCGCCCTGCGTCAGGCCGCCGTGCAGCGCGCCGGCCATCACGCCCGCCTCGCGGAGCTGGCCTGCGATGCGGTCGGTGCCCAGCTGCGTGCGGGCGAAGAGGACCGTGCGGCCGTCGCGGTTCGCGATCTCGGCGGTCACCTGGTTCTTGTGGTGCGGGTGCACCAGCAGCGGCCGGTGGACCATGGTGGTGACCGACGCCTTGCCCGAGTCCACCTCGTGCGTCGCCGGGTCGTGCAGGTAGGTCCTGACCAGCGAGGCCACCGCGCCGTCGAGCGTGGCGGAGAACAGCAGCCGCTGGCCGTCGCCCGAGGCGTCGAGCAGGGTCTGGACCGGGGTGAGGAAGCCCAGATCGGCCATGTGGTCGGCCTCGTCGAGGACCGCGATCTCCACCTGGCTGAGGTCGGCGACGCCCTGCTCCAGCAGGTCGATCAGGCGGCCGGGGGTGGCGACGACGACGTCGACGCCGCGCTCGAAGGCCTTGATCTGCGGGCCGTAGCTCATGCCGCCCGCGACCAGCGTGAGGTCGATGCCGACGGCCGCCGCCAACGGCGACAGGTTGTCGGCGATCTGCAGCGCGAGCTCGCGGGTGGGGGTGAGGATCATGGCGCGCGGGGAGCCGACGGGGCGGCCCTCGGCGAGCCTGGTCAGCATCGGAAGGCCGAACGCGAGCGTCTTGCCGGAGCCGGTGCGGCCGCGGCCGAGCACGTCGCGACCCGCGAGCGTGTCGCCGATGGTCGCGGCCTGGATCGGGAACGGCTCGGTGATGCCCTGGCCTGCGAGGACGCGGACCAGCGGCTCGGCGACGCCCAGCTCGAAGAAGCCGGAGGCCACCTCGCCCTGCACGGCCTCCGCGGTGCTCGCGGTCCAGCTCATCTGGTCCGACTCGGCGTCGAAGTCGTCGCGCGGCGCGCGGTCGAACCCGCGGTCGCCGCCCCGGTCACGGTCGAAGCCGCGGTCACGATCACGGTCGAAGTGGCGGCGCTTGTCGACGTGCCCGCGCGGCTCGTGGTCGCGCCGCGGCTCGAACTTGGAGGCGCCGGCGCGCAGCTTCGGCCGGTCGTCGCGGCGGAAGCCGCCGCGGTCGTCGGGACGGTCGTCGCGGCGGCGATCCTCGAACCGATCGTCGCGGCGATACCCGCCACGATCGTCGCGACGGTCGTCACGGCGACGGTCCTCGAACCGATCGTCACGGCGGTACCCGCCACGATCGTCGCGGCGATCGTCACGGCGGCGATCCTCGAACCGATCGTCGCGGCGGAAGTCGCGGCGGTCTCCCCCGCGGTCGTCCCGGGGGCGGTCGTCCCTGCGGTAGCCGCCGCGGTCGTCGGACGGGTAGCGGCGGCTGGCGCGCTGGTCGTCGCCGTGGCGCGGGGCCTGGCGGTCGTCGCGGGGGCGGTCGGCCTTGCGGTCGCCGTCAGCCGGCTGGTAGGGCCGGTCGCCGAACTCGAGCGCACGACGCTGCGTACGGTTCAGCGGGCGGTTCTGGTCGACGTCGTCGCGGTGGCCGCGGCGGGAGGGGTTGGCGCCTTTGGCTTTCCGCTTTTCGGCGGACCAGCGCGGCTTCTTGCCTGGTTTCATCATGAAGAGAGCTCTCGGTGAGGGGCTGATGGTGCCCGCTCATATGTGTCACGCGGGCGGTTACGCCTCGTCCGGGCCTGTCGAGTATACGCGCGTTTCCGCCAATCACCGAACCGCGCATCCGGCCGCGGGAATGTTCACCCGGGGTTCGCCGGGCGTTGGCCCACGGAGAATTGGACCAGGCAAGAACGCGAGTAGACTCCGTGCCGTGCGCGTAGCCATCGTTGCGGAGAGTTTCCTCCCGCAGGTCAACGGGGTCACCAACTCGGTGCTCCGCGTGTTGGAGCACCTGGATGCCACCGGCCACGAGGCCATGGTCATCGCCCCACAGGACGGCGGGCGCACCCCCAGCCAGTACTGCGGCTTCCCCGTCGAGACGGTCACGTCCATCGGCCTCCCCGGCTACGACGTCGTCCGCGTGGTCACCACCTCGACCCTCAGCGTGTCGCGCCTGCTGACCGGCTTCCAACCCGACGTCGTGCACCTCGCGGCGCCGTTCCTCGTCGGCTACAAGGCCGCCTCCGTCGCCGCGCGCCTGGGCATCCCCATGGTCGGGATCTACCAGACCGAGGTGCCCACGTACGCGACCCGCTACGGCTTCCCGCACCTCGAGTCCCTGCTCTGGCATCGGGTTCGTCGCGTGCACTCGCTCGCCTCGCTGAACTTCGCGCCGTCGACCTACGCGCGCGATCAGCTGATCGGCCAGGGTGTCCCCCGCGTCGGCGTGTGGGGCCGCGGCGTCGACTCCGTCCGCTTTCACCCCGGGCGTCGCAGCGCCGCGCTCCGCGAGCGCCTAGCGCCGAACGGCGAGCGCCTCATCGGCTATATGGGCCGCCTCGCCTCCGAGAAGCGCGTCGAGGATCTCGCCGCCGTCGCAGACCTGCCCGGCACGCGCCTCGTCGTCATCGGCGACGGCCCCCAGCGCGCCCAGTTGGAGGCCCTGCTGCCCCGGGCGGTGTTCCTCGGCCAGCTGACCGGCGACGAGCTCCCCGTCGCGCTCGCCTCCCTCGACCTCTTCGTCCACCCCGGCGAGCTGGAGACGTTCTGCCAGGCCATTCAGGAGGCGAAGGCGTCGGGGCTGCCCGTCATCGCGCCCCGCCGCGGCGGCCCGATCGACCTCGTCGACCCGTCGCGCACCGGCTGGCTCTACCGCCCCGGCGACCTCCGAGCGCTGCGGGCCCATGCCCAGGACCTGATCGGCGACGACGCGAAGCGCCACGCGTTCGGCGAGGCCGCCCGGGCCTCGGTCGAGGGCCGCACCTGGGGCCGGATCTGCGACGAGCTCCTCGGCCACTACCAGAAGGCGATCGGCATGTCCGTCCGAGGCGGGATGCTCGTCGCCTGACCGCCCCTTGAGCCGTGCCGCACGAGTCGTCCAGTCTGCTTTGGCAGTCCTGGGACAGTCGATGCTCGGCGCAGGAACCGTGGTTGCGGGAAGCCTCAACGTGGCTGCAAACGTCCACTTCTCACCGAGATCGGGATCACCGTGTACGTCAGAGTCAGCATGCTGACTCTGACGTTCACAATCCCGGGATTGTGGCCGCAGATCGAACGGAAACAGCCGCGATGATCGACCGCTCCGGCTACTCGTGCGTGTGGTAGGTGTCCTGCTCCTCGGTGAATTCCTTCACGGGGGCGAGGATATCGATGGTCTGGCCGTCGTCGAAGGTCAGCGTGCAGGCCAGTTCCTCGGAGCCGGCGGGGAGCTCGCGGGTCAGGCCCATCAGCATGATGTGCGGGCCGCCGGGAGCGAGGTGCTCGTGCTTGCCGGCAGGGACGACGATCCCGTCCTCGGACTTCTTCATCACCATCTGGCCGTCGACCTTCTCCATGACATGGAGCTCGGTCGAGGCGGCGACGTCGCCGCAATCTGCGGACTTCAGGACCCGGTCGTCCTTCGTGGGGTTGGTGAGGCTCACGAACACCGCGGTCATCTCCGGCATCTCGGCGCCGTCGGTGGTGCGCACCCAGGGATCGGCCGCAAGCACGCCCGGGGCCTCCGCCGCAGGTGCTCCCCCACAGCCGCTCAGCCCCAGGATCCCGACCACGACCACCACCGCGCAACGTCTCACGCCCCCAGACCCTACCACCTCGTCGCCAAGCCCAGCCTGACGGATAAGTCACGCCCCAGCTTGACGGACAAGTACTGTCACATCGGGATTCGGGGAAATGGCGGGGTGCAGATCGCATCTTGGTGGAGTTTTCCGTCGGTTCGCCCCGAGCCCGGGCCGCAGGCGCGCGCCTACTAAACTCACCACCATGTCCACCGTCTCGCGCCGCGGCCTGCTCGGCTATGCCGGGGCGACCGGCGTCGGGGCCGCCGCAGGGTTCGCGGGCGGCTGGGCAGTCAAACCGGTTTCCGCGGCGGAGCGGCACCAGGTGCTGAACCAGCGCTACTCGCCCCACGGCGTGCACCAGCCCGGCATCCTCACGCCCACGGCCGCCGCCAACCAGCTCGTTGCCCTCGACCTCCTTCCCGCCACGGATGCCGCCGCGCTCGGGCGGCTGATGCGGTCATGGACCGGGCTGATCGAGGCGCTGATGGAGGGGCGCCCGACGGCGGGCGACACCCTCCCGGACCTGGCCCAGGAGGCCGTCTCGATGTCCGTCCTTGTCGGCTACGGGACGGGCGTGTTCGCCCTGCCGGGGCTCGAGGCCAAGCGCCCCGCGGGCTTCCAGGACGTCCCCCCGATGGCCCACGACGAGTTGGACGAGCGCTGGAACGGCGGCGACCTCCTGCTGTGGGTCTCCGCGGACGACGGCACCAGCGTCGACTACGCCGTGCGCCGCCTCGTCGCCGACGCCGCCCCGTTCGCGCGCCGTCGGTGGACGCAAACCGGGTCCTGGCGCGGCTTCGACGGCGAGGGCAAGGCCGTGACCGGGCGCAACCTGTTCGGCCAGGTCGACGGCTCGGGCAACCCCGACGGCGAGCAGCTCGACGCGGCGCTGTGGTCCACCGACGACTGGCTGGCCGGCGGGACGCAGCTCGTCGTCCGGCGGATCGAGATGAACCTCGACACCTGGGACGAGCTGACCCGTGACCGGCAGGAGTCCGCGATCGGGCGCAACCTCGCCGTCGGCGCCCCCCTCACCGGAGAGGCCGAGGCCGACGACCTCGACCTCGACGCCACAGAGGACGGCGTGCCCGTGATCGCGCTCGACGCGCACGCGCGCCGCTCACACCCCGACGCCAACAACGGGCGCAGGATGCTGCGCCGCGGCGTGAACTACACGCACGAGGAGTGGAGGGACGGCGAACAGCGCGCGACGGCGGGGCTCATCTTCTGCGCCTTCCAGGCGAGCATCGCCGACCAGTTCATCCCGGTGCAGCGCGCGCTCGACGACTCGGACGCGCTCAACGAGTGGACAACCGCCATCGGGTCCGCGGTATTCGCCGTCCCGCCCGGCTACGCGAAGGGCGGCTGGGTCGGCGAGACGCTGCTGGGCTGAGGCCTAGCGCCCGACGAGGTCCGCGATCGTCTCCGGCAGCAGCGCGGCGAGCCGCTCCGGCGGGTAGGGGCCGGGGTTCCGCGCGGCCGTCATCGCCTGGATGCTCGCCCCCGCGACGCCCGCCTGCCAGGCCGGAAGCCCCGCGGCGAGCAGCGCCCCGCAGATGCCGGCGAGCACATCGCCCGAGCCCGCCTGCGCCGTCCAGTGCGGCCCCGCGACGGCGATCGTCACCCGCCCCGCGGGCTCGGTCACGTACTGCGTCGCGCCCTTGAGCAGCACCGTCGCGCCCGTTGCCCTCGCCGCCTCGCGGGCGCAGGAGATCGGGGCGGCCTCGACGTGGGCACGCGAACAGCCGAGCAGCCGGGCCAGCTCCCCGGCGTGCGGGGTCAGCAGCCAGCCGTCGAGGCGCCCGTTCGGCAGCGCGTACAGCGCGTCAGCGTCGATCACGGCGGGAAGCCCCACCTGGCGCGCGTGGGCGACGCGCCCGGAGGCCTGGTCGTCGTCGCCCCACCCCGAGCCGAGCACCACGGCCTGCGCGCGCCCCTCGCCGAGCACCACGCTGGGGTGGCGGGTCAGGATGAGGCCGCCCGCGACGCGGCCGGTGTAGCGGACCATGCCCGCGCCGGCGTGCAGGGCGCCGGTCAGGCCGAGGATGGCCGCGCCTTGGTAGGCCTGGGAGCCGACGTCCATGGCGACGACCCCGCGCGAGTACTTGTCGGATCCGCCGTCGGGGACGGGCCACCAGCGCGCGACGTCGGACTCCTCCGCCTGCCGCACCGTCGTCTCGGGGACCGCGACGCCGATGTCGGCGACGTGCAGCCGGCCGCAGCGCGCGGCCGCCGGCTGCTGCACGTGGCAGGGCTTGGGGGCGGCGAACGTCACGGTAGCGGCGGCGCGGAAGCTGGGGTGGACGGCGCAGGAGTCGGCGGCGAGGCCGCTGGGCAGGTCGACGGCGAGCACGGGAACCTCGGCCGCGGCGCAGGCGTCGGCGAACGTCTCGACCGTGCGTGAAAGCCCCGCCCGGGAGCCGAGGCCCGCGACGGCGTCGATCACGAGGGCGCAGTCGGCGAGCACCTCCAGGGCGCCCAGCGCGTCGACCTCCTGGCAGCCGGCCGCGCGGGCCGCCGCGAGCCCGCCGCCGTGGGCGCCGCCGAAGGCGCACCAGACGAGGACCGAGCGATGCTCGGCGAGCTTGGCGGCGGCGAACAGCCCGTCGCCGCCGTTGTTGCCCCGCCCCGCGACGACGAGCACCTGCCCCGTCGGCGCCATGTCCCGCGCCACGCGCGCGACCGCCGCCGCGGCGCGGCCCATCAGGTCGGTGCCGGGGTGCGCGGCGAAGACCCGCGCCTCGGCCTCGCGCATCTCCCGCGCGGTGACGATCGTCCTCATGCCTCGCACACCACCATCGCGGTGGCGAACCCGCCGTCGTGGCTGATGGTCAGGTGCACGGTGCCGATCCCCAGCTCGGCGATCCGGGCGGCGACGGACCCGTCGGCCCGGAAGCGCGGCGCGCCGTCGGCGTTCTTGACTACCTCGCAGTCGAGCCAGCGCATCCCGCCCGGCGACCCCAGCGCCTTGGCCAGCGCCTCCTTCGCCGAGAACCGGGCGGCCTGCGACTCGATGCTGAGCTCCCGCTCCGCGGGCGTGAGCAGCCGCTCCGCGAGCCCAGGCCGGCGGTCGAGCATGGCTTGGAAGCGCTCGATGACGACGAGGTCGGTGCCGATGCCGATGATCATGGGTTCACCCTAACGACCGGCGGCTCCCCCGCCCGCCATCTCGGCCCACCGGGCCCGAGCCGCGGCGGCGGGTCACTCGACCGTTACCGACTTCGCGAGGTTCCGCGGCTGGTCGACGTCGTGGCCGAGCAGGGTCGCCAGCTCGCAGGCGAACAGCTGCAGGGGGACGATGGCGACGAGCGGCTGCAGCAGCGTCGAGACCTTCGGCAGCTCGATGAAGACCTCCGCGGCGGCGCGGGCGTCGGCGTCGGAGCCCTCGGCGAGCACGATCGTCTTCGCGCCGCGGGCGCGCACCTCGGCGATGTTGGACACCACCTTGTCGCGCAGCTGGTCGCGACCCTGCGGCGGCACGACGACGAACATCGGCAGGCCGTCGGAGACCAGGGCGATGGGGCCGTGCTTCAGCTCGCCGGCCGCGAATCCCTCCGCGTGCAGGTACGCGATCTCCTTCAGCTTCAGCGCGCCCTCCAGCGCGATCGGGTAGCCGACGTGGCGCCCGAGGTAGAGGAACGACGTGGCCGACGACAGCTCCTTGGCCAGGTCGAGCACCTGCTGCTGGTTGTCGAGCAGGTGCTGCATCGCCTCCGGCATGCGCTGCAGTTCGTTCAGGACGGCGGCGATCTCGTCGCCGTACTTCATGCCGCGCACCTGGGCCAGGTACAGGCCGAGCAGGTAGCAGGCCACGATCTGGGAGGTGAAGCCCTTGGTCGAGGCGACGCCGATCTCCGGGCCCGCGTGCGTGTAGATCACGGCATCGGACTCGCGCGGGATGGTCGCCCCGTTGGTGTTGCAGATCGCGATCACCTTCGCGTGCTGCTCGCGGGCGTGACGGATGGCCATCAGGGTGTCGGCGGTCTCGCCGGACTGCGAGATGGTGACCACCAGCGTCATCGGGTCGATGATCGGGTCGCGGTAGCGGAACTCGGAGGCGAGCTCCACCTCGCACGGGATGCGGGTCCAGTGCTCGATGGCGTACTTCGCGACCAGGCCCGCGTAGAAGGCGGTGCCGCAGGCGACGATCACGATCTTGTTGATCCGCCGCAGCTCCTCCGGGCTGATCCTGACCTCGTCGAGGACCAGCTCGCCGCGGTCGTTCAGGCGGCCGAGCAGGGTGTCGGCCACGGCGTGCGGCTGCTCGAAGATCTCCTTGCGCATGAACCAGTCGAAGCCCTGCTTCTGCGCGGCCTCCAGGTCCCAGTCGACGTGGAACGCCTTGGTCTCCGCGGGGGCGCCGTCGAAGGTGGTGACCGTCACGCCGTCGCGCGTCAGCTCGACGATCTGGTCCTGGCCGAGCTCGACGGCGTCGCGGGTGTAGGCGATGAAGGCCGCGACGTCGGAGGCGAGGAACCACTCGCCGTCGCCCACGCCGACCACGAGCGGCGAGTTGCGGCGCGCGGCGACGATGCGGTCGGGGTCCAGCGCGTCGACGGCGACCAGCGTGAACGCGCCCTCGAGCCGGGCAACGACCGCGCGCATGGCCGTCGTCAGGTCCGCCCCGGACTCGACCTCGGCGCGCAGCAGGTGCGCCGCGACCTCCGAGTCGGTCTCCGATCGGTACTCGACGCCGGGCAGCTCGCCGCGCAGCTGGTCGTGGTTCTCGATGATGCCGTTGTGCACGATCGCGATCCGCTCGGCGACGTGCGGGTGCGAGTTCTGGTCCGTCGGCGCGCCGTGGGTGGCCCACCGCGTGTGGCCGATGGCGACGGTGCTCTCCGGCAGCGGGTTGGCCTCGATCTCTGCGTCCAGGTTGACGATCTTGCCTGCCCGCTTGCGCCACTCGATGCCGCCGTCGTGCGGGACCGCGACCCCCGCCGAGTCGTAGCCTCGGTACTCCAGGCGACGCAGGCCGCTCAGGACCACGTCGAGGCCGCTACGATTTCCCAGGTATCCAACGATTCCACACACGACGGAAACCGTACATTAGTTTTGCGCGTTTCTTGACATACACCTTCGGAGGGCTTGTGTCAGACCCGTTCATCACGCTGCAGCGCCGCGCGTGGGCCGATCTCGCCGACAACACCGAGATCGACCTCGACGAGGCGACGCTCGCGCGGCTCCGCGGAATCGGCGACCCGACGTCGGGCTTGGACGTGACGGAGGTCTACCGCCCGCTCACCCAGCTGCTCCACCTGTACATGGTCAACACGGGTCGGCTCTTCGCGCAGAGCAACGACTTCCTGCGCGTGGCCCCGGGGCGCACGCCGTTCGTGATCGGCGTGGCGGGGTCGGTCGCCGTCGGGAAGTCGACGGTGTCGCGCCTGCTGCAGGAGCTGCTGCGGCGCGCGCCCGGTGCCCCGAAGGTCGACCTGGTGACCACGGACGGCTTCCTCCACCCCAACGAGGAGCTGCAGCGCCGGGGACTGCTCGACCGCAAGGGCTTCCCCGAGTCCTACGACCGCCGCGCGCTGCTGCAGTTCGTGATGGACGTGAAGTCCGGCGCCGAGCGCGTCGAGGCCCCCGTCTACAGCCACCTCGACTACAACATCGTGCCCGGCCGCACCATCGTCGTCGAGCGCCCGGACATCCTCATCATGGAGGGCCTCAACGTCCTGCAGCCCGCGCGCGCGGAGCACGACCCGGGCCTCAGCCTCGCCGTCAGTGACTTCTTCGACTTCAGCGTGTTCGTCGACGCGGAGGAGAGCCTCATCAAGACCTGGTTCCTCGAGCGCTTCATGACGCTGCGTCAGACCGCGTTCCAGGACGAGCGCAGCTTCTTCCGGATGTTCACCGCGATGTCCGAGCACGACGCCCGCAACTGGGGCTCGCAGGTGTGGGACACCATCAACGGCCCGAACCTGCGCCAGAACATCGCCCCCACCCGCGACCGCGCCACCGCGATCCTCGTCAAGGGCGCGAACCACGCCGTCGAGGCCATCCGGATCCGGAAGGTGTAGTCGTTGAGCGAGGAGGCGGTGGTCGGCTTCCTGCAGTGGGTCGACCTCACCGGTGTGCTCTTCAACGCGATGATCGGCGCGGTCATCGGCCGCGCGGCGAAGCTCGACGTCGTCGGCCTCGTCGTGCTCGCCATCATGTCGGGCCTAGGCGGCGGCATGATCCGCGACGTCCTCCTCCAGTCCGGCCCTCCCATCGCCATCACCGACTGGCGCTACCTCACGACGGCGCTGGTCGGGTGCCTCGTCGTCACCGTCGTGCGCGTCGAGGGGCGGGTGTGGGAGCGGATCTGGCCGCCCATCGACGCCCTCGCCGTCGGCACCTGGGCCGCGGCGGGCACGCTCA
>DAONOU010000032.1:0-3493 GCA_035409265.1 Arachnia sp.
GCGATGCGCGGCGTGTTCCGGGGCGGCGGCCTCGAGGAGCTCGGCTTCCCCCTGCCTGCCGACGGGTGGGCCGGCTCGTTCGGTGGGCTCGGCTGCTTCGGCTTCCGGCTCGCCGACCAGCGCGGGGGCGCGCCGACGACGGTGGCTGCCATCCGCGTCCCCGGCGTCCAGTTCCCCTCCCTGACGCTCCAAGAAGCGGACTTCCTCGCCGACGCCCCTCGCGTCCCCATCGACGACGAGTTCGATCTCCTCTGGCGCGTGGCCTCGCCCAGCCCGCAGTTCGCACGCGACGTCGTCGGCCCCGCCATGCGGGCCGAGCTGATGCCCGTGCTCCCCGACTTCTCCGCCATCTGGTTCGAGCGCGACGCCGTCCTGCTCGCCGCGCGCGGCACCGTCTGGGCCGAGGCGATGGACCGCTACCTCACGCTGCTGCGCCGCCTCGTCGACACCATCGAGCCCCGCGTGCTCGACGCGGTCAAGGCCACGCGCCGCGCCGCGCCCGGGGCGCGCGTGTCCGTGCCGCAACGCCCAAGGCCCGCTCCGCGCGACATCCAGCTCCTGGGGCTGAAGGCGCCGCAGCGCGACGACGGGTGGGCCGAGTGGGCGGGCCGCCGCGGATGGGTCCACTACCCGGAGGCGCGCGAGCTGGCCGAGCGCGTGCGGCACCTGCCGTGGTCGCCCTCGCTGGCCAGCGACGGGTTCGTCGGGAAGTTCGGCTCCCTTCCCGCCTTCGGATGGCGGCTGTCGTCCCGCTCCGGTGCCGCCGGTGGCGCGCGTTCCGTGATCTGCCTGCGCCAGCCCGGCCTCACCGTCGCCCCCTCCGTGCGGCTGTCGCGCGACGACGCGCTGCTCTCCCAACTCGTCGGGGGAGAGGACGTCACCGTCGGCGCTCCCGTGTTCGACGATCAGTGGCGCGTGACGTCGGAGTCGCCGTCGGTCGCGCGCGGGCTGCTCCGCCCCGCCGTCTGGCGGCTGTTCACCGTCGACGTCCCGCCCTTCGCAGAGCTGTGGTTCGAGCGCGACGTCGCCACCGTCGTCACCGCGGGCCCCGTCCGCCCCGACGGTGTCGACGGCTACCTCCGCTTCCTCCACGACGTCCTCTCGGCCGTGGTCAGGGAGCTCTCCTAAGATGTCCCGCATGGCCATCTTCGACGTCCCCCTCGCCGAGCTGCGCACCCGCGGCACCATCAAGTGGCAACGCTTCGAGGCCGACGTCATCCCCATGTTCGTGGCCGAGATGGACGCGCACATCGCTCCCGCGGTGCGCGAGCGCCTCGAGCGCGCGCTGCGCGAGGGCGACACCGGCTACCCGCAGCTGCCCACCTACCAGGAGGCGTTCGCCGACTATGCCGAATGGCAGTGGGGCTGGCGGCCGCGGGTCGAGGAGATGACGCTCGCCACCGACGTCGTGACCGGCATGCGCGACGCGCTCGTCGCCGTCACCCAGCCCGGCGACGGGGTGGTCATCAACTCCCCGATCTACCCGCCCTTCCGCGGGGTCAGCCACGACCGGGTCATCGTCGACGTGCCCATGCAGGGCGGCCGCCTCGACCTCCCCGGCCTCGCCGAGGCCTTCGCGACCCACCGCCCCACGGCGTACCTGCTGTGCTCGCCGCACAACCCCGTCGGCACCATCCACACCGCCGACGAGCTGGCGGAGGTCGCGCGGCTGGCGGCGGAGCACGGCGTCGTCGTGATCTCCGACGAGATCCACGCGCCCCTGGCCGGCGCCGCGCACGTGCCGTACCTCGCCGTCCCCGGCGCGGAGAACGCGGTGATCGTGACCTCGGCGTCCAAGTCCTGGAACCTGGCCGCGCTCAAGGCGGGCCTCATCGTCGGCGACCCGGCGGTGCTGCGCCGACTAGGCCCGATGACCTCCGACGGCGCCAGCTACTTCGGCATCCTCGCCCACGCCGCGGCGCTGACCGACGGCCGCGACTGGCTGGCCGAGGCGGCCGCGGAGATCGAGGAGAACAAGCGCTTCTTCCGGGACCAGCTCGCGGAGCACCTGCCGGCGCTGACCTACGAGCCGGCGCCGGGCACGTACCTCGCCTGGCTGGACTGCGCTCCGCTCGGGCTGGCCAACCCGGCGCGCCACTTCCACGAGGCCGCCCGCGTCCGGTTCTCCCCGGGAGTCGACTTCGCCAAGACGGCGACGCAGCACGTCCGCGTGAACCTCGCCACATCGAAGACCATCATCGCCGAGGCCGTCGCGCGGCTGAAGGCGTCGCTCTAGACGTCGGTCTTGTGGAAACCGAGGTGTGAGCGGGACGGCGTCGGGCCGCGCTGGCCCTGGTAGCGGGAGCCGTACTGCGGCGAGCCGTAGGGGTGCTCCGCGGGTGAGGTGAGCTCGAAGAAGCACAGCTGGCCGATCTTCATGCCCGGCCAGAGCTTCACCGGAAGCGTCGCCATGTTGGACAGTTCCAGGGTCACGTGGCCGGAGAAGCCCGGGTCGATGAAACCGGCGGTGGAGTGCGTCAGCAGGCCGAGGCGGCCGAGCGACGACTTGCCCTCCAGCCGCGCCGCGACGGCGGGGCCGAGCGTCACGGTCTCGTAGGTCGACGCCAGCACGAACTCGCCCGGGTGCAGCACGAAGGCCTCCCCACCGTCGACCTCGATCAGGCGCGTCAGCTCCGGCTGCTCGACCGACGGGTCGATCGACGGGTAGCGGTGGTTCTCGAACACCCGGAAATACTTGTCGAGGCGCACGTCCACGCTGGACGGCTGGACCATCGCGGGGTCCCACGGGTCGAGGCGGACGGAGCCGGCGTCGACGGCGGAGCGGATGTCGCGGTCGCTCAGAAGCATGCGCGCAGCCTAGCGGTCGGCGTCAGTAGTCGCCGTCGTCGCCCGCGGCGTCCGGGTCGTCGGCGCCGTCGAGGACCGCGCGGGTGCCCGAGAGGCCGAGGCGCGTGGCGCCGGCCTCGACCATCGCGTTGGCCGTCGCGTAGTCGCGGATGCCGCCGCTGGCCTTGACGCCGAGGCGCCCGCCGACGGTCTCGGCCATTAGCGCGACGGCGTGCGCGGACGCGCCGCCCGCGGGGTGGAAGCCGGTCGAGGTCTTGACGAAGTCGGCGCCCGCAGCCTCCGCGGCGCGGCACGCGGCGACGATCTCCTCGTCGGTCAGCGCCGCCGACTCGATGATCACCTTCAGCAGCCCCGTCGTCGCCTCGCGGACGGCGCGGATCTCGGACTCGACGAGGTCCGCGCGGCCCTCCTTCAGGAGCCCGATGTTGATCACCATGTCGACCTCGTCGGCACCGAGCTGCGACGACTCCGCGGCCTCAGCGGCCTTGGCCGCCGCGGTGTGGTTGCCGGACGGGAACCCGCACACCGTCGCCACCTTCACGTCGCCCAGCTCGTCGGTGAGGGGCAGCATCGACGGCGACACGCACACCGAGAACGTGCCCAGCTCCCGGGCCTCCGCCACGAGGGCGGACACCTGCGCGCGGGTCGCGTCGGTCTTGAGCAGCGTGTGGTCGACCATCTGGGC
>DAONOU010000032.1:3593-15769 GCA_035409265.1 Arachnia sp.
ACGACGGCGCGGACGATCGCCAGGCCGAGGCCCGTCGACTGCGCGGACGAGTGCGCCCGGGCGTCGTCGGCCCGCGCGAAGCGTTCGAAGACGCGGGGGAGCACGTCCGCGGGGATGCCGGGGCCGTCGTCGGCCACCTCGATCACCGCCGAGGTCCCCTCGGTGCGGACGGAGGTGCGGACCGTGGTCCCGGGCGGGGTGTGCGTCCGGGCGTTGGCGAGCAGGTTCACGACGACCTGGTGCAGCTGGTCGGGATCGGCGAGCACGGTGACCTCCGCGTCGGGGAGGTCCAGCTGCCACCGGTGGTCGCGGCTGGCCGCCTGCGCGTCGCTCACGGAGTTCAGCACCACCTCGACGGCGTCGACGGGCCGTGGCTCGACCCTCACGTCGGCGTCCAGGCGGGCGAGCAGCAGCAGGTCGCCGACCAGCTTGCTCATCCGCTGCGACTCCGCCCCGATCCGGCCGAGCGCGAAGGACGTGTCGGTGCCGTCCGGTGCGCGGTCGGCGAGTTCGGCATAGCCGCGGATGGCCGCGAGCGGGTTGCGCAGCTCGTGCGACGCGTCGGCCACGAAGCGGCGCAGCTTCACCTCCGACTCCTCGCGGGCGGTGAGCGCGCCCTCGACCCGGTCCAGCATCTCGTTGAACGCCGTCGACAGCCGCGTCACCTCGCTGTCCTCGGGCATGTCGGGGGCGTCCACGCGCGGCACCTCGACGGCGCCCCTCTCCAGCTCGAGCCTCGTCACCTCGTCGGCGGTGTTCGTCAGCGCGACGAGCGGCTTCACGGCGCGGGCCACGACCTCGCGGGTCACGATCGACACGACGATGACCGCCACCAAGGCGACGCTGCCCGCGAAGGAGCCGAGCCAGAACAGGGACCGGTTGATGTCGCTCATCGGGAGCCCGACGAACACCCGTCCCTGCGAGCGGTCGCGGGCCTCGACGCGGTACTCGCCGAGGTCGCCGAGCCGGACGGTGTGCTTCGCCCCGTCGGCGGGGACGGCGAAGAGCTGCTCCTGTACGGCCGTGGGGAGGATGGTGGCCTCCGGGGGCTTGTTCTCCGTGCTGCTGTCGCTGAGCGTGAACGCGAGCCCGCTGCCGTCGCTGAGGACGATGCCGCGGACCGTGTTGACCCGCGTGCCGGGGTTGGTGAGGCCGAGGGCGTCGGACTGTCCCGGGCCCTGCTGCCGCTTCTGCGCCGTGTCGAGCTCGCGGTCGAGCTGGTTGACCAGGATCGCCCGCGCGCCGAGCACCGTGGCCAGGCACATCAGCACGGCCATGACGGCGACCGTCAGCACGATCCGGGGCTGGAGCTGTGCGGCCAGCCCGCCGCGGCGGGGCGCGCTCACGAGCCCGCGGGGCGGAGCACGTAACCCACGCCTCGCATGGTGTGGATCATGGGCTCGCGGTCGGCGTCGATCTTCTTGCGCAGATAGGAGATGTACAGCTCGACGACGTTGGCCTGGCCGCCGAAGTCGTAGTTCCAGACGCGGTCGAGGATCTGGGCCTTCGACAGCACGCGCTTGGGGTTGCGCATGAGGTAGCGCAGGAGCTCGAACTCGGTGGCCGTGAGCTTGATCGACTCCCCGGCGCGCGTGACCTCGTGCGAGTCCTCGTCGAGGATCAGGTCGCCGACGACGATCTGCGTGTCCGGCCGCGCCGTCGTCGCGCCCGACCTGCGCAGCAGGCCGCGCAGCCGCGCGATGACCTCCTCCAGCGAGAACGGCTTGGTGACGTAGTCGTCGCCGCCCGCGGTGAGGCCCGCGACCCGGTCGGCCACGCCGTCCTTCGCGGTCAGGAAGATGACGGGCACATCCGCCTGCTCCGTGCGGATGCGCCGCATCACCTCCAGCCCGTCGAAGTCGGGAAGCATCATGTCGAGCACCAGCGCGTCGGGCTGCACCTCGCGGGCCACGCGCACCGCCTCGGTCCCCGACGTCGCCGTGTACACCTCCCAGCCCTCGTATCGCATGGCCATGCTGAGGAGCTCGGTCAGGCTGGGCTCGTCGTCGACGGCGACGACGCGGATGGGAGTGCCGTCGGGCCGGGTCAGGGGTGCAGTGGTCGCCATGGAACAACCTTGGCACCCGAACCGGGGCCGTGGCTATGTGCTTCCTGTGTCATTGCTGTGAGTCGAGAGGCGCGATTCCTGGGTCGCTGCGGCGATACTACTGACATGCGTGATGCGTGCGAGGCGGTCGTCGTCTGGTTTCGCGACGACCTCCGCGTCGCCGACAACCCCGCCCTGAGCGCCGCGATCGACGGCGGCCGGCCCGTCGCGGCCCTGTTCGTCCTCGACGACGAATCGCCCGGGATCCGGCCGCTGGGCGGCGCGGCGCGGTGGTGGTTGCACCACAGCCTGGAGTCGCTGGCGGTGTCCCTCGACGACCTCGGCGTCCCGCTGATCCTGCGACGAGGCCCCGCGGACGCCGAGGTGCCCGCGGTGGTCGAGGCCCTGGGGGCGACGGCCGTGCACTGGAACCGCCGCTACGGCGGCCCGGAACGCGCCGTCGACGCGGGCCTGAAGGAGGGCCTGCGCGGCGCCGGACTCACAGTGGAGAGCCACGCGGCGACCCTGCTCTTCGAGCCGTGGACGATCAGCACGCGGACGGGGGACCCCTACTCGGTGTTCACCCCGTTCTGGCGCGCCTGCATGTCGGGGATCGAGCCTCGGCAGCCCCTCCCCGCGCCCGCCGCCGGCCGTCCCGCGGACGTGTCCGCCGTCGACTCCCTCCCTCTGGCCGCCCTTGCGCTGCGGCCCACCCGGCCCGACTGGGCGGGCGGGCTGCGCGAGGCCTGGACCCCGGGGGAGGCGTCGGCGAGGCGGACGCTCGATGACTTCCTCGCCGACGGCGTCGACGCGTACGCCGCCACGCGGGACACGCCGTCGAGCCCCACCACGTCGCGGCTGTCCCCGCATGTGAGGTGGGGGGAGATCAGCCCCTACCAGGTCTGGCACGCCGCCCAGCGGGCCCGCGGCGGGCCGGCCCGCGACGAGGGGATCGCTCGCTTCCTCACCGAGATCGGGTGGCGTGAGTTCGCCTGGCACACGCTCTACCACTTCCCGGACCTCGCCACCCGCAACTGGCGCGGCGGCTTCGACCATTTCCCGTGGCCGCGGCTCCGCCCGACGATGCTGCGGGCGTGGCAGGAGGGACGCACGGGGTTCCGCCTCGTCGACGCCGGGATGCGCGAGCTCTGGCGGACGGGGTGGATGCACAACCGGGTCCGCATGGTGACCGCGTCCTTCCTCACCAAGAACCTGCTGATCGACTGGCGCCGGGGCGAGCAGTGGTTCTGGGACACGCTCGTGGACGCCGACGCGGCCAGCAACCCGTTCAACTGGCAGTGGGTCGCAGGCTCCGGCGCCGACGCCGCCCCCTATTTCCGCGTGTTCAGCCCGGAGCTGCAGGCGAGGAGATTCGACCCGGACGACGCCTACGTGCGCGACAACATCGCCGAGTGGGGCACCGACGACTACCCGGAGCCGATCCTCGACCTCGCGGCCACCCGCGCGGAGGCGTTGGCGGCGTACGCGCTGATGCGCGGAATGTCCGGCGGGCGGTAGGCCGGCCGGGCTGCCCGTTCGGCTCCCGGATCAGTGCGGGAGGCCCGTGGCCCAGGGGGCGTGGGTGAGGGAGAGTTCGTCGGCCATGTCGGTGACGAACCGGATGACGACATCGCGTTCCCCGGGGGTCAGCCGGGCCGCCGCGTTGAACCGGCGCGCCTGCTGTCTTCCGACGGTCGACATCGCCGCCTGGTGGGTCTCCGGGGTGACGCGGATCACCAGCGCGCGCCGATCGCTGGGGTGCGACTCGCGCGTGATGTGACCCCCGCGCTCGAGCCGATCGAGCAGTTTCGTGGTCGACGCCGTGGAGATGCCGAGATGGGCCGCGATCGCGCTGGGTGTGGCCAGTTCTCCCCGATGCGCGCACGCGATCAGGAAGTGCAGGGTGCGCATGTCCGTGCGGTTGAGTCGCATGTAGGTGTTCGACGCCTCGGCGAGGAGATCCTCCGCCCGACGGAGCCGCGCGAACGCGGTCATGAGGGAGTTGATCTGGGCGATGTCGGCGCTGGAGAGCGAGGAGCGGTCGATCAGTTGTCCGTCCGGATCGCTGGTCTCGATGTCGAACAAGCTGAACCCGCCCGGCTGTCCACCGCGGTCTTCACTCACAGTCACATGTTAACACCTATGACTAGTTGCATGCCGTACTAGTTACTAGTTAGGCTAGCAAGGTATCCACCAAGATGGTTTCCTAGGAAGGGGCCTACGATGAACGATCGAGGAGTCGGTGACCACCGTCGCCCGGGCCACGGAGTCGTGGCCCCGCCGCCGGACGGCCCCCCGACGTCCGCCCGGCACCGCGCCCCGCGGCGCCTGCCCCGGGCGCTGCTGTCGGCCGCGCTGATCGTGGTCTGGCTCGCCGCCTCTGCCATCGGAGGCCCCTACTTCGGGCGCGTGGGCGAGGTGTCCTCGAACGAGCAGGCCAACTATCTGCCTGCGTCGTCGGAGGCCACCCAGGTCCAGGCCCTGCTCGGCGAGTTCAACGACTCCGACGCCATCCCCGCGATCGTCGTCTTCACCTCCGAGGAGGGATTCGACGCCGAGGCGACGGAGACCGTCGGACAGCAGGTCGCCGACCTGCCGCTGATCGAGGGCGTGGCCGACGCCGTCTCCCCGGCGATCCCGTCGGAGGACGGCCTGGCGATCCAGGCGTTCGTGCCGATCGACGCGGCGTCCGACATCGACGAGGTCGTCGTCGCCGTCGGCGAACAGCTTCGCGGGGGTGTGCCCGAGGGCGTGTCGGTGCACGTCACCGGGCCGGCGGGCTTCGCCGCGGACCTGGTCGAGGCGTTCTCCGGCATCGATGGGCTCCTCCTCGCGGTCGCGCTCGTCGCGGTGTTCCTGATCCTCGTCGCCGTCTACCGCTCCCTCCTGCTTCCGCTCATCGTGCTCACCACGAGTCTGGCCGCCCTCACGGTCGCCCTGCTCGGCGTCTGGTGGCTCGCCAAGGCGGGCGTCCTCCTGCTCAGCGGGCAGACCCAGGGGATCCTGTTCATCCTCGTGATCGGGGCCGCCACCGACTACTCGCTGCTGTATGTGGCCCGCTACCGCGAGGCGCTGCGTGCCGAGCGCGATGCCTGGCGCTCGACGACGCGGGCCTGGCGGGGATCGCTCGAGCCGATCCTCGCGTCGGGGAGCACGGTCATCGCGGGCCTGATGTGTCTGCTGCTGAGCGATCTGAAGTCGAACAGCACGCTCGGGCCCGTCGCCTCCATCGGCATCGTCGTCGCGATGCTCGCCGCGCTGACGCTGTTGCCTGCGCTGCTGTTCCTGTGCGGCCGCGCGGCGTTCTGGCCGCG
Source organism: Arachnia sp. (assembly GCA_035409265.1). Classification (GTDB taxonomy): domain Bacteria; phylum Actinomycetota; class Actinomycetes; order Propionibacteriales; family Propionibacteriaceae; genus Arachnia. Next base: position 8,955 of record DAONOU010000032.1, read on the forward strand.
CCGTCCGGTCTACGAGCCAGACGTCGTCGCGGCCGAGCACGGCGTCCACGCCACCGGGGCGTGGGCGTGGCTTGCCCGGCAGATCCGCCGCCACCGCCGACCGATCTGGATCGTGACCGCCGCCCTGCTGACCGTCGGGGCCGTCGGCGCGACCCAGCTCAACGCGGTCGGGGTGCCCCAGTCGGACCTGGTGCTCGGCTCGTCCCAGGCCCGCGACGGCCAGGTGCTCCTCGGGAAGCACTTCCCGGGCGGATCGGGCAGCCCGGCCATCGTCGTCGTGCCGGCCGAACGGCTCCAGGACGCCGCCGTCGTGTTGCTCGGCAGCGCGGGAGTCGACGGGGTCAGCGTCGTGTCGGCCGACTCGCCCAGCGGATCGGCGACCGTCACGGCCGACGGCATCCAGGCCTTCGGCCCACCGGGCACCCCGGCGCCCGAGCCGACCGTCGTCGACGGCGCGGTGATGCTCCAGGCCACGCTCACCGCGGCTCCCGACTCCGACGCCGCGGCGGAGACCGTGCGCGGCCTCCGTGCGCAACTGCACGAGGAGGTCCCGGGGGCGATCGTCGGAGGCGTCACGGCAGTGGCCGTCGACACCAACGACACGTCGATCAGGGACCGCACCCTGATCATCCCGGTCATCCTCCTCGTCATCCTGCTGATCCTGGCGCTGCTGTTGCGCTCGGTGCTGGCGCCCGTGCTCCTGATCGCGACCACGGTGCTCTCCTTCGGCACCGCCCTCGGAGTCGCCGCGCTCGTGTTCAACCACCTCCTCGACCTCCCCGGCGCCGATCCGGCGGTCCCGCTCTACAGCTTCGTGTTCCTCGTGGCCCTCGGCATCGACTACAACATCTTCCTCATGACCCGGGTGCGCGAGGAGTCCCTCCACCACGGAACGAGGCAGGGCATCCTGCGCGGCCTGACGATCACGGGCGGGGTCATCACGTCGGCGGGGCTCGTGCTCGCCGCGACCTTCGCCGCGCTGTCGGTGATCCCGATCCTGTTCCTCGTGCAGATCGCGTTCATCGTCTCGTTCGGGGTGCTGCTCGACACCTTCGTCGTCCGCTCACTCCTCGTCCCGGCGCTGTCCTACGACATCGGGCGGGCGATCTGGTGGCCCTCCCGAACCCTCGGTGGATCGAGGCTCAGGTGACCCGGAGTCTCGACGCGTAACCCGGGCGTTTGTGCACGATCGGTCACAGAACGGGCATTGTGCGTCGGAACTCCGGTCAGCGGCCGGGGTCCGTGTCGGCGATCAGGTCGGAGCCGTCGTCGGGCGGGCGGACGAACAGGTGGTCGAGGCCGAGGCGGCCACTGCCGTTGGCCAGGAACAGCAGGCCGAGCGCGGCGAGGATGGCGTTGTACTCCCAGCCGCCGACGTTCATGTCGAGTCCGTGCTCCCACTTGATCGCGAACACGATCACGGCGTTCATCACCGCCATGCCCAGGCCGATCAGGCGCGTCCCGAGGCCGAACGCGAGCAGGGTCCCGCCGATCAGCTCGAACGCGATCGTGACCACCACGATGCCGAACCCGATGGGCAGCTCCGCGGCCTGGACGACGGCGAGCTGAGAGTCGATCCCGGCGACCTGCCAGCGGTCCCACCCGTGTGCGATCAGCACGAGCGCGGCGACGAGGCGCGCCACGAGCAGTGCGACGTCCTGAACCGCGCGAAGAACTGCCTTCACCGCTTGTTCCTCCTGGTCACTCCCTCGGGGCCACGTCGTCGCCCTCGATCAGCCTGCCCGACACGTTCGTCCCGAGCTTCTCGAGGGCCAACCTACCGACCATTTGCTGGTTGGTGACGACCAACTGCGATCTTCCGTTGGAAAGGAACGTCAGCGCCCAGCTCAGGAGCGTCGTCACGCGCTGCTTGAACCCGGCGATGTAGAGCAGGTGCAGGAACAGCCACGCGACCCACGCGAGGAACCCCGTCAGACGCACCTTTCCGATCAGCGCGACGGCCTTGAACTTGGCGATCGTCGCCATCGATCCCTTGTCCTTGTAGGCGAACGGCTGGGGCGCCGCCGTGTGCTGGATCCGCGAGTTGATGAGGTCCGCGGCGTAGCGGGCGCCCTGGATCGCGCCCTGCGCGACCCCGGGAACCCCGGGGACGAACGCCATGTCGCCGATCACGAACACCTCGGGGTGTCCCGGCAGGGTCAGGTTCTCCTCGACGACGACCCGGCCCGCGCGGTCGAGCTCGGCCCCCGTCTGGTCGGCGAGCACCTTGCCCAGCTCGCTGCCCTTCACCCCGGCGGCCCACACCTTGCACGACGACGGGATGAACTCCTGCGTGCCGTCCGTGAGCTTGATCGTGACGCCCTCCTTGGTGAGGTCCGTGACGATGGCGTTCAGCTTCACCTCGACGCCCAGCTTCTCCAGCGCCCGCTGCGTCGCGGCCCCCAGCTCGGGGCCGAACGGCGGAAGGACCTGCGGCGCCCCGTCGATCAGGACGACGCGGGCGGTCGACGGATCGAAGGTGCGGAACTCGTTGCGCAGCGTGGACGTCGCCAACTCGCGGATCTGCCCCGCCATCTCGACGCCCGTCGGGCCGGCCCCGACGACGACGAAGGTGAGCCTGCGCCGCTGCGCCTCCCTGTCCTCGGTGAACTCGGCGACCTCGAAGGCCTTCAGGATGCGGGCGCGGAGCTCGAGGGCGTCGTCGATCGACTTCATCCCCGGCGCGAACGTGGCGAAGTGGTCGTTGCCGAAGTACGACTGCCCGGCGCCCGCGGCCACGATCAGCGTGTCGTAGGGCGTCTCCCGGTACTGGTTGTGGAACCGCCACTTCACCACGCGGTTCTTGACGTCGATGTCGTCGACGAGGCCGAGCAGCACCCTCGCGTTGCGCTGGTTGCGCAGGATCTCGCGCGTCGGCGGGGCGATCTCGCCCTCCGAGAGCACCCCGGTCGCCACCTGGTAGAGCAGCGGCTGGAACAGGTGGTGGGTGGTCTTGGCGATCAGTGTGACCTCGACGTCCGCGCGGCTCAGCGCCTTCGCGGCGAACAGGCCGCCGAAGCCGGATCCGATGATGACGACGCGATGCTTGGCCATGCTTTCCCCAATCTCCTTGTCTGAGGTAACCCTAAGCTCCTGCGGCGAGTTCCCTGTCGCCGTGTCCGCGCCGAAGGGGCCGGGGGGCGAACGGTAACCTGAACCGATCCGACGAGAGGGACGCCCGTGAACATGCGGCCGTGGTGGTGGGTGGCGGCCGGGCTGCTCGGCGCGCTGTTCGTCCTCGTCGGCCTCAATCTCGACCTGTTCGGGCTCCTGGAGCGCCCGGCGGCGGGGTGGGTGGTCGCCTTCACGCTGCCCGGCTACGCGCTGCTGCTCCTGGCCTGGTGGCGGCTCGGCCCCGGCTGGGAGCGCCCGCGGCTGACCGCGGCCCTGTGGGGGCTCCCGCTGTTCCTCGCGTTGCCGATGCACTCGCGGGACGCCTACGCCTACGCCGCCGCGGGCTGGCACGCGGCCCGGGGCGTCGACCCCTACCGCGTGCCGCTCGGCGAGGCCGGCCAGCCGGGGCTGCTCGTCGGCGCGCACTGGACGGGGACGACGTCGGTCTACCCGTCGCTGCAACTCGACGTCTTCGCGGTCCTCTCGCGCCTGACCGGCGGCGACCTGTTCTGGACGACGGTGGCGCTGCGGCTGCCGTCCGTGGCCGCGCTCGCGATCCTCGCCCTCGTGCTGCCCGCGCTGGCCCGGAGGATGGGTGTCGACGAGCGCTGGGCCCTGTGGGCGGGCTGGGTGAACCCGGTCCTGCTCGTCCAGTGGATCGGCGGCGCGCACAACGACGCGCTGATGGTGGCGCTGGCGATGGCGGCGCTGCTCGCCGCTACCGACGTCGGCTGGCGGGGCTGGCGCGGCCTGGTCGTCGGGGGAGTGCTGCTCGGGCTCGCCATGGGCATCAAGCAGTCCGCGGCGCTGTTCGGCCTGGGCCTCGTCGCCGTCGCGTGGGCGGCGCGCCTGCCGGGCTATGGACCGGTAGGCGCGCCGCCCGCCGAGGGGCGCGACGCGCGCCCGGTCGAGCCAGCGGCGACCCTCGTTCCCGGGTGGAGCGGGTGGCCCCGGCTCGCGGCTGCGGCTGTGGTGCCCGGGGCCGTCACCGTCGGGGTGTTCCTGCTCACCTCCCTCAGTTGGGGCCTCGGCTGGCGCAACCCGACGGCGGGGAGCCCCGCCGAGGCGGTCAGCCTCGCGCCGTTGTCCTGGGCCGCCGCCGGGCTGCGCGCCGCCGGGGTGGCGGGCGAGACGGTCAACGCCCTCGTCACAGCTGTTTCCGCCGTCCTGATCGTGACCGGAATTGCGTGGGTGTGGGTGCGGCTCGGTCCCCGCGGCCTTTCGACGCGCGCCGCCGCTTCGCGGGGGGCGCCGCTCGAGGAACGGGGTGATCCCCTCCCGTTCCTGGCCGCCGTGCTCGCCGTGGCCTGCGTCGCCGGTCCCGCCCTCCAGCCGTGGTACGCCACCTGGCTGATCCCCGTCGTCGCGCTGTGCGTGGTGCCGCGGCGCGCGTGGCTCGTCGGCGTCGCTGCCCTCCTCCTGCTTCCCGCGCTCCAGGACGTCCTCCCGCCCCCTCTCGCGCTGCTCGCCCTCGCACCGCTTGCGTTCGCCCTCCGCCGACCGCGTGCACAAATCTCTGCATAGGTGGAGGAACGGCTATATAGGCCTTCATCGACGCATACAGAGATTTGTGCACGGGCGAGACGGCCAGCGGATCGGCATACGGCAGGGGGACGGAGGCAAGACCGGGGTGTGATGTCGGGGCCACGGGCGCGACATAGGGTCGGGGCCATGTCGACAGAATCCTGGTCCCGCGGCGAGTGGGCCATCCAGGCGTCGGGGCTGATCAAGCGCTACGGCGGCAGGCCGGTGCTGCGGAGTCTCGAGCTCAACGTGCCGCGGGGCGGCGTCCACGGCCTGCTCGGGCCGAACGGCTCCGGCAAGACCACGACCATCCGCATCCTGCTGGGGCTGGTGCGCGCCAACTTCGGGCGCGCGCACATCCTGGGGCACGAGGTGCCGGGCGACCTGCCCGCGGTGATCGGCCAGGTGGGCGCCATCGTCGAGTCGCCCAAGTTCGCGCCCCGGATGACGGGCAGGCACAACCTCGACGTCCTCGCCGACTCCATCGGCGTCCCGCGCCGTCGCGTGACCGAGGTGCTCCTCGAGGTCGGCCTCGCCGCGGATGCCGACCGTCGCTTCGCCAGCTATTCGCTGGGCATGAAGCAGCGCCTCGCCATCGCCGCGACCCTGCTCAAGAGCCCCGAGGTGCTCATCTTCGACGAGCCGACCAACGGCCTCGACCCCGTCGGCATCCACGACATCCGCTCCACCATGCGCGCGCTCGCCGACAGCGGCCGCACGGTGCTCGTGTCGTCGCACATCCTGAGCGAGATCGAGCAGATCGCCGACTCGATGTCGATCATCGCGCAGGGCCGCACCGTCGCCGAGGGCGACATGCAGGGCTTCCTGCGCCGCGGCGAGCCGCACGTGCGCGTCGGCGTCGACCGGCCGACGGCGGCGGCCGACGTGCTCCGCATGGCGGGATGGCGCGTCGAGTCCGGCGACGGCGGGCTCCGGGTGATGAGCCGAGGCGCCGTCGAGGCCGACGCGGCGGCCGTCGCGCGCGTGCTCGGCCTCGCCGGCCTCTGGCCGCACGAGCTGACGACCGAGCGGCAGAGCCTCGAGCGGGTCTTCCTCGAACTGACCGCCGGCGGCGACCTGAACTCGACGCAGGGGCAGGTGGGCTGATGCTGGGCAACCTGCTGCGCGCGGAGTTCTCGCGCCTCCTCTACCGCCGCCGCGCCACCTACAGCCTCGTGCTGATCCTCGCGCTCGGCCTGCTCGCGCCCGCGCAGTGGATGCCGTCGACGGGCCCGTTGACCGCGCAGGACCACGCGTGGGCGCAGGAGGGCTATCAGTCGTGCCTCGAGTGGGAGGAGTTCCCCGACGCCTGTGTCTACGACCAGTTCCTGCGCGTCCCGATGGACTTCCCGGAGGTCGTCTCGTCGCTCGCCTCCAGCGTGCTGTTCCTCGGCTTCGTCGTGTTCCTGGTCGTCGTCACCTACGTGGGCTCCGACTTCTCGTCGGGCGCCCTCGGCACGCAGCTGACGTTCACCCCGCGACGCTGGGCCGTCCTGGTCTCGCGCAGCCTCGCGGCCGGCGTGCTCGGCGCGGTGCTGATGGCGGTGGGCCTGCTGGCCGCCACCGTCGAGTCCATCGTCTGGTTCATGGCGATGTTCGGCTTCGACGCGGCCACGCCCGCGATCGGCCTGCTCGGGGTCGTCGGGGCCGCCGTGGCCTACGGCGCGCTCCTCGGCGTCATCGGCGCGCTGCTGGTCTTCCTGCTGAACGGCACGGTCCTCGCGGCCGCCGCGGGCCTCCTGGCCGTGATCGCGACGGCGTGGGGCGACGCGATCATGTACGACGGCTCGACCAGCCTGTGGTTCTACCTCGGCCCCGTCTGGCAAGGGCTGGCGCTGATCCAGCCCGAGTTGGTGGGAGCCGACACCTACTCGCCCCTTCCGGTGAGCCGGCTGACCGGTGCCGCCTATCACCTGGTCGTCATCGCGGTGCTCGCCGCGCTCGCCATCCCGCTGTTCGAGCGCCGCGACATCAAGGGCTGAGCCCGTAAACTCCTCCCCATGCGTTACGTCTCCACCCGCTCGACCGCGCCCGGCAAGGGGTTCAGCGACATCCTGCTCGAGGGCCTCGCCGCCGACGGCGGGCTCTACCTCCCCGAGACGTACCCGCAGGTCTCGACAGAGACCCTCGAACAGTGGCGCGCGCTGCTGGCCGAGAAGGGTTACGCCGCGCTCGCG
>DAONOU010000033.1:0-15588 GCA_035409265.1 Arachnia sp.
GCCCTTGTGCTGGTGAGCGGCCAGGCCCTCTTCGGGATTGCGTTCGAAGTCCTGGCCTCCTCGCAGGCCGGCTTCGGACGTCCCCAATGGCTCGCCTTCCTCGCAGCAGGCGCCTGGAACGCCATGGGCCTAGTCCTCGGATTCGCCATCGGCTGGCGGGCGCCTTGGAAGGTGGGCTGGTTGCTCGCTCCCGTGTCGCTGATGTTGGGGACGCAACTGGCCGTCTCATCCCGACGGTGGCCGACAGATGCCCTCATGCCGACTGCCCCGAGCATCGTCCCGGACTGGCAGGCCACGTCGCTGGCCCTGATCCTGCCGATGCTCACTGCAGGACTGGTGGCCCTGGGAGCGTGGGGTGCGGTGGTCCGCAGCAAGCGACTCCTGGTGCTCCCCGTGTGCGCGTTGGCGGTTGCGGTTCCGGCGACTCCGCTGCTGGAAGGCCTTTTCGTGAAGGAGACCCCCGGGGCGTTGGACTACCGCTGCGCGCCAGTCGAGGAGATCGAGATCTGCGTCCCGCGGAGCTTCGCGAGCATCGAGTCCCGCTACCTCTCCACCATGTCCGAGGCGGTGGCGAACCATCCGGCGCTTCTCGCTGGTGTCTCGCGGATACTTGCCGACTCAATGCTGGGTGATCCCCCAGGCGAAGGCTCGACCCAGGAGACCCTCGTGGTGGAGCCGGCGTATGGGCACACGATGTCGATGCTCGGGTCTTCGACCCGGCTGCAGCAGACGTTGGCCGAGCAGGTGATGATCACCGCTTGTCCGTTCGATTTGGATTTCCCCCTCTTCACCCCGGCGCTGATGCGCCTGACGGTCATCTTTGCCGGGCCCGAGGGTCTTGACACGGATGCCTTCCGCGCCGACCTCCTTGCCATGGAACCAGTCGCCGAGGGCAGCGGGGTACCTGAGTCCGAGAGGCGCGACCGGGAGGCGTATGCCGATGCCTCCGCCGTGATCCTGGACATGAGCGAGGACGAGTTCGCGACGTTCGTCGCGAACTTACGAGTTGTGCCCGAGGACTGCACCCTGTCGCCCAGTGAGTTCCTGAGACGGAGATGACGCCGAGCACACTTCTCCTGCGATCGCGCGGGTGGGCCTGGCAGCTGTCGGTCTCCGTGCTGTCCGTGGCTGGCTTGGCCATCTTGTCTGGCATGAGTGGATTCGGAGCGCAACTTGTTCTGGGCATGACCGCCGAGGACGCGTGGCTCTGGAGCTCCAGCCTGGGCAGCCTGGCCACGAGCGGCATCCTGGCATCACTTGCTACCTCGGAGGCCGCGCTCTACGAAGTCACCCGCAGCCGTGCCCTCTGGCGCCAGCGCATTCTGCTTTTTCTGGCCTGCCTCCTGTTTCTCGGCTGGCCGGTGCTCGGGGTGCTGCTCGGATGGCAACCCTACGTAGCGCTGCAGATCTTGGCCGTAGGCTGGGGAATGTTCGGCGCTTCGGCGATCATCGCGCCACTGTGGCCGAGGGGCTACGCCGCGCCACAGCTGGCCGCGCTCCTGCTGAGCGTGATTCCGCTGTTCCTGCCGAGGCAGTGGAACGCGCTGATGCCGACGCAGCGCGGTACCCCGTTCCTGGTCACCATGGTCGTCTTGGTCGTCCTCGGGTGCGTTGCCCACGCGGCAACCTCGCCCCGCTTGCTGCCGCCGACCGAAGAGGACTGAGGTCCCGTTCCGCGTGTCGCCTGTCGGCCAGCGCTCCTTGAGCCGGGCCGCGAGCGAAGCGCGCGCCCGCGAAAGGCTCTGAACCTAGTCCGCGGACGTGACCCCGGCCACTGCGAACTCCGCGTGGACGGCGGGGACGTCGTCGGGGCGGACCGCGGCGGTGAGGGCGGTGAGCACGCGGGTGGAGAAGCCCTCCGAGGCGGCGTCGAGGGCCGTGGCGCGGACGCAGTAGTCGGTGGCGATGCCGCAGACGTCGACCGCTGTGATGTCGTGCAGCCGCAGCCAGGCGGAGAGCCGGTCGCCGTCGGAGTGGCCGCCGATGGTGCCCTCGAAGCCGCTGTAGGCCGCCTCGTAGGAGCCCTTGTCGAAGATCGCGTCGAAGGCGACGGAGGCGAGCGCGGGGTGCAGCGCCTGGCCGGGCGTGCCGACGACGCAGTGCCGCGGCCAGCTGTCGACGTAGTCCGGCTCGTCGGAGAAGTGTGAGCCGGGGTCGATGTGATGATCCCGCGTGGCGACGACGCGGGCGTACCCATGGTCGCTGGCCAGCAGCTCCGCAACCGCCGCGGCCACCGCATTCCCGCCCTCCACGCCGAGGGCTCCGCCCTCGCAGAAGTCCACCTGCACGTCCACCACGATCAACGCTGTGCTCATCTCCGGCCCTCCTTCATGTTGACCACCGCTGGTTGAGCCCGGCCGCGAGGAACGAGCGCCGGTGTCGCGTCGTACTGAGCCTGCTCTTCGGGCGAAGCCCCAGAGCAGTGTCGAAGTGAAACCAAGAGGCCGAAACTGCAAGGACCGGCGGGGGATCAAGGATACTCCTAACCCCTTGACGGAGACGCCTTGGCCGATATGGTGGCGGCCATGCAGGAAGTCAAGGGCGTCGTCGCCCGCGCCAAGGGCGCCCCGGTCACGCTGGAAACCATCCTCGTTCCCGACCCCGGTCCCGGCGAGGCCGTCGTCGCCGTCCAGGCGTGCGGGGTGTGCCACACGGATCTCCACTACCGCGACGGCGGCATCAACGACGAGTTCCCGTTCCTCCTCGGCCACGAGGCCGCGGGCGTCGTCGAGGCGGTCGGGGACGGCGTCACGAACGTGAAGCCGGGAGACTTCGTCGTCCTCAACTGGCGCGCGGTCTGCGGGGACTGCCGCGCGTGCCGCCGCGGGGAGCCCCAGTACTGCTTCTCGACCTTCAACGCCGCGCAGAGGATGACGCTCGCCGACGGCGCGGAGCTCAGCCCCGCGCTCGGCATCGGCGCCTTCGTGGAGAAGACGCTCGTCCACTCCGGGCAGTGCACGCTCGTCGACCCCGAGGCGCGGGCCGCCGCCGTCGGCATCCCGCAGACGTGGAAGCAGGCCTTCTACGCCCGCGACCTCGCGGGCACCGTCGTCCTCGTCGGCGTCCCGCACCCCGACGCCAAGGTCCCGGACATCCCGCTCATCGACGTGTTCGGCCGGGGCGGGGCGCTGAAGTCGAGCTGGTACGGCGACTGCCTGCCATCGCGAGACTTCCCGATGCTCGTCGACCTGTACCGCCAGGGGCGCCTCGACCTCGACGCCTTCGTCACCGAGGAGGTGGGCCTCGGCGACGTCGAGGAGGCCTTCGAGAAGATGCACGGCGGCGACGTGCTGCGCTCGGTGGTGATCCTGTGACGCTCACGCACGCCGTCACCAGCGGCACCTTCTCCCTCGACGGCCAGACGTTCGACGTCGACAACAACGTGTGGATCGTCGGCGACGACCGCGAGGTGATCGTCATCGACGCCCCGCACGACGTCGACGCGATCCTGGACGCGGTCGACGGCCGGCGCGTGCTGGCCATCGTGTGCACGCACGCGCACGACGACCACGTCCGGTACGCGCCGGAGCTCGCCGACCGCACGGGCGCGCCCATCTGGCTGCACCCCGCCGACGAGCCCGTGTGGCGGCTGACGCACCCGGACCGGCGCTGGGACCACGACCTCGTCGACGGCCAGGAGTTCGCCGTCGGCCCCGTCACGTTGCAGGTGCTGCACACCCCCGGGCACGCCCCCGGCGCCGTGTGCCTGTACTCGCCGACGCTCGGCTGCGTCTTCACGGGGGACACGCTGTTCAACGGCGGCCCCGGCGCGACGGGCCGCTCGTTCAGCAGCCGCCCCTTGATCGAGGAGTCGATCCGGGCGCGCCTGTTCGTGCTGCCCGACGACACGGTCGTCCACACCGGCCACGGCGACGACACGACGATCGGCGCCGAGGCCGAGCGCCTCGGACGCTAGACGGTCCTAGGAGTCGGATGTCGGTTCAGAACTGAACCGACATCCGACTCCTAGCGGACCGTCAGGGTGAGCGCGATCCTGAGCGCTCCGCCCGCGGGGATGGGTCGGGCGAGGGCGCCGTACTCGACGCACGCGAAGTCGGCCCATTCATCGGCCGGGACCTTCGAGGTTCCGGGCCCGGGGTTCCACACCACGACGGTGTCGGCGCCCTCCGCGGCCATCCGCAGGCCGGGCAGGACGACGGGGCCGGCGCCCGCGTAGACGCGGTCGACGGGGCCCTCGAGCCGGACAGGGGCGAGGTCCACGCCGTCGGTGCCCGTCGCATAGTCGTGGAACGCGACGCCCTCAAGCCCCGTGACGGTCTCCTCGCGCGCGTCGGCGGCGAGGTAGGGGTGAAGGACTGCGTCGATCACGGTGTCGGCGGTGGGGCTCTCCACGGTCAGCGCGAGCGCGAGCGAGCGGTCGTCGGCCGCGACATCGAGCCGGTACCGCAGGTCGGCGGGGAAGCGCTCGGCGCCGACCAGGTGCGCCGTCGCGGATCCGTCGCAGGTCAGCGAGACGCGCGCGCCGTCGTCCTCGGACAGCTCCGCGACCTCCCACTGCGCCCGCGACACCAAGCCATGGGTCCACGGCACGGCCCAGCCCTGCGCGATGCCCTGGCCGAACCACGGCGCGCACACGGGGATGCCGCCCTGCCACATCCGGCCGAGCGTGGGGTCGGCGTCGCTCGCGGTGAACAACCGCTCGGCGCCGCTGGGGCGCCACGACGTGACGGTCCCGCCCTGGCGATGCACCGCGAGCGACCCCCACGCCCCGGAAAGGCTGATCAGGTCCCGGGTGGCTGGCGTCGTCATGGCGTAAACGTAGCCCCAGCCCGGGGCGAGGTCACACTAGACTGCACGCATGCCGACCATTCGCCCAGCTCGACTAAGCGATCTCCCGGCCATCACGGCGATCTACAACGACGCGGGCGTCGGCACCACCGCCTCTTGGGCGCTCGAGCCGGTGACGCTCGAAGATCGCCAGGCCTGGTTCTCCCGGCTCACGGCGGCGGACTTCCCCGTTCTCGTCCTCCAGACGCCTGATGGCGCCGTCGCCGGGTTCGCCAGCTACGGGCCGTTCCGGCCGCTCGCCGGCTGGGCGCCGACGGTCGAGCACAGCATCTACATCGGCGAGGGCCACCGGGCCTCCGGCGGCGGCCGGATGCTGATGAACGCGCTCATCGATTACGCGAGCGGGCGCGGGGTGCACGTCATGGTCGGCGTGATCGACGCCGACAACGAGGAGTCCATCGCCTTCCACCGTCGGCTCGGGTTCGAGGAGACGGGCAGGATGCCGCAGGTGGGACGCAAGTTCGGCCGCTGGCTGGACGCCGTGTTCATGACGCGCGTCTTCGACGGACCCGACCCCGACTGACCCTCTCGCGGCACTAACATTGCCCCATGGCTTACCACGCGGATTCGAGCGACCTGGACACCAAGGAGATCCTGACGTGGGAGGGGCTCGGATCGGCGAGCCGCGAGCTCGCCCAGGACATCGCGAACGCGGGCTTCGAGCCTGACGTCATCATCGCGGTCGCGCGTGGCGGCCTCTGCCTGGCGGGCGCGCTGACCTACGCGCTCGGCGTGAAGCTCTCCGACGCCATCAACGTCGAGTTCTACACCGATGTCAACCAGACCCTGCCGGATCCGGTGCTGCTCGCGCCGATGCTGGACACCGAGTCCATCGCGGGCAAGCGCATCCTCGTCGTCGACGACGTGGCGGACTCCGGCCGCACCCTCGGCCTCGTCATCAAGCTGCTGCGCGGCTTCGGCGCCGAGGTCCGCTCCGCGGTGCTCTACTCCAAGCCCCGCACCCTCATCCAGCCCGACTACGTGTGGCGCGCCACCGACGACTGGATCGTCTTCCCCTGGTCGGCGGAGCCGCCCGTCGTGAAGGAGGCCTGAGAAGCATGGCCGAGACCAGAACCTACGACCCGACCGAGCCCGAGGGCATCCAGAAGCTCGTCCGCGAGGCGCTCGGGGAGTCGATCCGCCCGGTCGAGCCCGGTGCGCCGCAGTTCCCCGCGAGCGCCGACGAGCGGGTGGCGACGACGCTGTCCGCCTCCGACTTGCCGCTCCCGACCGGGCTCGACCAGCTCTGGGTTCCGCCGGGCACCTGAGCCTCGTAGGGTCCCCACAGACCAACAAACGAAGCAGTAACGAAGTAGTAAGGAACGAAGCTCGTGACTTTTGAGTGGACCGAGAAGGACGCTCGTGCGGTTGATACCGCCCGGATCTTGGCCGCTGATGCGGTGGAGAAGGTGGGTAATGGCCATCCGGGTACCCCGATCTCTCTGGCGCCGGTGGCGTATCTGTTGTATCAGAAGGTGATGAACACGGACCCTTCGGATGAGAAGTGGATCGGTCGGGATCGGTTCGTGTTGTCGGCGGGCCACGCCTCGCTGACGCAGTACGCGCAGCTGTACCTGGGCGGCCTGGGTCTCGAGCTGGGCGATTTGGAGTCCCTGCGGACGTGGGGCGCGCTGACCCCGGGCCACCCCGAGTACGGTCACACCCGGTTTGTGGAGTGCACGACCGGTCCGCTGGGTGCGGGGATCTCGAACGCGGTCGGGATGGCGATGGCGGCGCGGCGTGAGCATGGGATCTTCGATCCGGAGACCCCTGTGGGGGAGTCGGTGTTTGATCATTTCGTGTACACGATTGCCGGTGATGGCTGCCTCCAGGAGGGTGTGTCGGCGGAGGCGTCGTCGTTGGCCGCGACCCAGAACCTGGGCAACCTTGTCCTGATTTATGACGATAACAGGATCACCATCGAGGGTGAGACCGATATCTCGTTCACCGAGGACGTCTCGGCCCGCTACGAGGCTTATGGCTGGCACGTGGCTCATGTGGACTGGACCCACGGCGGCACCGAGTACCGCGAGGACGTCCAGGCCCTGTACGACGCTATCGAGGCGGCCAAAGCGGTTACTGATAGGCGGAGTTTCATCAAGCTGACCACCGTGATCGGGTGGCCGTTGCCGAACAAGCAGGGCTCCCACAGTGTCCATGGGTCGAAGATCGGCGGCGAGGAGATCGCCGCGATGAAGGAGCTGCTGGGCTTCGAGCAGACCCCGTTCGCCGTCGACCCCGACGCCGTGACCCACGCCCGCGCGAACCTGGCCGCCCGCGCCGCCACCGCGCGCGCCGAGTGGGACGCCAGGTTCGAGGCGTGGGCGCAAAGCAATCCGGAGAAGGTCGCGCTGCTGCAGCGCGCCCGGGCCCGGAAGCTGCCCGAGGACCTGACGCTTCCGGTGTTCGAGGAGGGCAAGAAGTCCACCCGCGCCGCCTCAGGCGAGGTGCTCTCGGCGCTCGCCGACCAGCTGCCCGAGTTGTGGGGTGGTTCTGCGGATTTGGCGGGGTCGAACAACACGACGATGAAGGGCGAGCCCAGCTTCCTGCCCGAGGAGCGCTCGACGAAGGAATGGCGCGGTAACCCGTTCGGCCGCACGCTGCATTTCGGTATCCGTGAGCACGCGATGGGCGGCATCCTCAACGGCATCACCCTGTCCGGCCTCACCCGCGCGTACGGCGGCACCTTCCTGGTGTTCGCCGACTACATGCGCGGGGCGGTGCGGCTGGCCGCGTTGATGGGGATCCCCACGACCTTTGTGTGGTCGCATGACTCGGTCGGTGTGGGCGAGGACGGCCCGACGCATCAGCCGGTCGAGCACCTGGCGTCGCTGCGCGCGATCCCCGGCCTCGACATCGTGCGCCCGGCGGACGCGAACGAGACCTCGGTCGCCTGGGGCGAGATCCTGCGCCGCACCGACCGGCCGGCGGGTTTGATCCTGTCGCGTCAGGACCTGCCCACCATCGCCCGCGGCGAGCGGTACGCCTCCGCCGAGGGCGTCGCCCAGGGAGCCTACGTGGTCAGCGAGGAACAGGGCGACCTTCAGGTCATCCTGATCGCCACCGGCTCCGAGGTCGCGGTCGCGCTGGCCGCCCAAGACGTGTTGCAGGCCGAGGGTGTCCCGACCCGGGTGGTGTCGATGCCGTGCCAGGAATGGTTCGACGAACAAGACCCCGCCTACCGCGAGCAGGTCCTCCCCGCGGCCGTGACGGCCCGGGTCAGTGTCGAGGCCGGCATCGCGATGGGCTGGGCCAAGTACATCGGCGCGAACGGGGCCTCGGTCAGCATCGAACACTTCGGCGCCTCCGCGTCCGGGAACAAGTGTTTCGAGGAGTTCGGCTTCACCCCCGACAACATCGCCAACACCGCGAAGTCGCTCCTGTAACGCTCAACCAGCGTGAACGGGCGGGTCCTTTGGGCCCGCCCGTAAGCTTTGCGCCATGGGCATCGCGGACGTGTTGGGGAAGATCGCCGGGGACAAGCCGGTCGTGCTGGAACTCGACCTGGCGAGGGGGGTGCTGGTCACCAGGCCCACGAACCCGTTCGAGGCGGTCCGGGTCATCAACAGCCCGACGCTGGGCGCGCTCCGGACCAACCTGCGGGACGCGGCCCGCGACGACCGCGTCGTCGGGTTGATCGTGCACGCGGCCCCGTCGTCGATCGAGCTGGCCTACCTCGAGGAGGTCGCGGCGCTCGTCGAGGAGTTCGGCGCCTCGAAGAAGACCATGGCGTGGGCGGAGTCGTTCGGTGAGCTGACCCACGGGCTTGCCGCCTACCTCGTGGCCTCCGCCGCGCAGGAGATCTGGCTGCAGCCGACCGGGATGCTGAGCGTCGAGGGCCTCGAGCTCTCCCTCACCCTGCTGCGGGGCCTGCTCGAGAAGGTGGGCGTCACACCGCAGTTCGGGCAGCGCCACGAGTACAAGACCGCCGCGAACACCTACGCGGCCGACCACGTCACCGGCCCGCACCGCGAGATGATGCAGCGCATCGGCCAGTCGCTGGTCGACGGCGTCGTCGACGCCGTCGCGCGGCGCCGCGGCGTGTCCCCCGAGGTGGTCTGGGAGGCCGTCAACGCCTCGCCCGTCACCCCTGACGACGCGCTGCGGCTCGGCCTGATCGACCGCGTCGGCTACCGCGACGAGGCCTACGCGGCGACCCTCGCGGAGTGGGGAGCCGCGCCGGAGAGCCTGCTCTTCGCGCATCGCTACACGAGCCGCGCGCAGCTGGCCAAGCGGTTCAAGCCGGGCGGCGAGAAGGTGGCGGTCGTGACGCTGCGCGGCGCGATCGTAACGGGACGGGGCGGGGCGTCGCCGCTGGGCGGTCAGTCGGCAGGCTCCGACGTCGTCGACGAGCACCTGCGCGCCGCGCTCCGCGACGACGACGTGAAGGCCGTGATCTTCGCCGTCGACTCGCCCGGCGGCTCCGCCGTCGCCTCCGACTTCATCCGCCGCTCCGTCGTGCGGCTCCGCGAGGCGGGCAAGCCCGTCGTCGCCCACATGGGCGCCGTCGCGGCCTCCGGCGGCTACTACGTCTCCATGGGGGCGGACGAGATCGTCGCGCAGGCGTCCACCCTGACCGGCTCCATCGGCGTCCTCGCGGGCAAGATGGTCACCGCCGGCCTCTACGACAAGCTGGGCCTCGTCCGCGAGACCATCGACATCGGTGCCGCCGCGGGCACGTTCTCGTCGGCGCACGAGTTCTCCGACGACGACTGGGAGCGCCTGAACCGCTGGCTGGACCGCGTCTACCTGGACTTCACCACGCTGGCCGCCGCCGACCGCGGCATGGACTACGACGACCTCGAGCGGCTGGCGCGCGGGCGCGTCTGGACCGGCGCCGACGCCAAGGAGCGCGGCCTCGTCGACCACGTCGGCGGGCGCCGACTGGCGCTGGAGCGGGTCTGCGCGCTCGCCGGCCTCGACCCGGACGCGGTGAAGGCCGTCCCCGTGGGCGACCAGGGCGTGCTGTCGATGCTGAAGCCCGCGGCCTCCAGCGAGAAGGCGCAGGGCGGGGCGAGCCTTCCCGACGCCGAGTCCCTCCTTGGGGCGATGGCCGCGCGCGCCGGCCTGGCGGGCACCGGGGCGCTCTCGATGGCCTGGCCACTGCGGGTTCGCTGAGATCGGTGTTTGGGCGGCGCGGGCTCGTTACGTACCATGAATGACCGGTGCGGCATCAGGGCCGCCGAGGGGTGAGTGTGAAGAAGTCTGGGAAGATCGCCGTCGGAGTAGGGATCGGCGTCGTGGCCGTGCTGGGCGCGGGCTACGTCGCCTCGTATTTCGTCGCCGGGAATCAGGTGGCCGCGAAGGCCGTCGTCGACGGCGTCCCGATCGGCGGGCTGTCCCCGGCGCAGGCGCGCGAGAAGCTCGTCGCCGAGTTGAGCGAGGCCGCCGCCCAGCCCATCACCTTGAAGGGCGATGCGGCGTCGGCGCTCATCACCCCCGCGGACGCGGGGCTCGGCGTGGACTTCGACGAGACCGTCGCCGAGGCGGGCGGCGGCTTCAGCTGGAACCCGTTCGAGATCGTCAACACGTTGACCGGCGGCCGCGAGATCTCGTTGATCAGGGTCGTCGACGAGGCGGCCCTCGCGTCCGCCGTCGAGGCCACGGCCGACGAGTTCGCCGTCGATCCCAGCGACGGCTCCCTCAGCATCTCGGAGGGCAGGATCGAGAGGACCGACGGCGTCGACGGCGTCGCGCTCAACGTGGAGGCCGCGACCGCCGCCGTCGCCGACGCCTTCCGCCAGGGCGAGACGGAGGTGGCCGCGCCCACCGAGGCGAAGCCGCCCGCGATCACCAACGCGATGCTCGACGAGGCCGTCGCGGGGTTCGCCGAGCCCGTCCTCAGCGGGCCCGTCACGCTGACCCTCGGCGAGAAGTCGATGAAGGTCTCGTCCGACACGCTGGCCGCGGCGACGAGCTTCGCCGCGAAGGACGGCAAGCTCGTCGGGGCCTTCGACGGCGACGCCCTGTACAAGGCGACGGCCGACGGCCGGAAGGACCTCGAGCTCAAGGGCGCGAAGGACGCGAGCTTCAAGCTCAAGAGCGGCAAGGTCGTCGTTGTGCCCGCGAAGACGGGGCAGACGGTCGACAAGGAGGGCTTCGTCGCGGAGGTGGAGAAGGCCGCCGTCGCCAGCGGCGACGCGCGCACCGGCGAGCTCACCGCCGTCAAGAAGAAGCCGAAGTTCACGACGGAGGACGCGGAGAAGCTCGCCGACGACTTCGAGGTGATCGGCGAGTACACCACCTACTTCCCGTACGCGGCCTACCGGAACACCAACCTCAGCAGGGCCGCGGCGTCCGTCAACGGCACGGTGCTGATGCCGGACGACATCTTCTCCCTCAACGACACGCTCGGCCCCCGCACGGCCGCCAACGGCTACGTCGACGGCTACGTCATCAGCGGCGGACGGCTCATCAAGGAGTCCGGCGGAGGCATCTCCCAGTCGGCGACGACGCTGTACAACGCCGCGTTCTTCGCGGGGTTCAAGGACATCGAGCACAAGCCGCACAGCCTCTACTTCGACCGCTACCCGGCCGGCCGCGAGGCCACCGTGTACTACGGCTCGCTCGACATGCGCTTCCAGAACGACACCGAGTACCCGGCGCTGATCCAGGGCTATGTCAACAAGGCCGGGGGCGGCAGCCGCGGCTCGATCACCTTCCGCATCTGGTCGAAGCGGACCTACGACAAGGTGACCTCGACCGACCTCGTGAAGTCCGGCTACTACAGCGGCCGCGAGCGGGTCATCACGGGCGACCCCAAGTGCGAGCCGCAGGCCCCCATCCGCGGGTTCACCGTCACCTGGAAGCGGCTGTTCCACCAGGACGGCAAGGTCGTGAAGTCCGAGCCCTACTCGTGGAAATACTCTGCTGGCGATCGCATCACCTGCCAGAAGCCCAAAGCGGATACGGACGAGTAAGCTACCGCCTGTCAGCCCCAGAAGGAGTGGAAACTGTGACCTACATCATCGGTCTGCCTTGCGTCGACGTGAAGGATCGAGCCTGTGTCGAGGAGTGTCCGGTCGACTGCATCTATGAGGGCAACCGGATGCTGTACATCCACCCCGAGGAGTGCGTCGACTGCGGCGCCTGCGAGCCGGTGTGCCCGGTGGAGGCCATCTACTACGAGGACGACGTCCCGGACGAGCAGGCCGAGTTCTACGACGTGAACGTCCAGTTCTTCGACGAGATCGGCTCGCCCGGCGGCGCCGCGAAGCTCGGCGTGATCGACAAGGATCACCCGGTCGTGGAGGCGCTGCCCCCGCAGGGCGAGTGATGGCCCTCGCCGAGCGGCTTCCGGACTTCCCCTGGGATACTCTCGCCGACGCCCGTCGCGCCGCGGAGGCGTACCCGGGCGGCATCGTTGACCTCTCCGTCGGCACGCCCGTCGACCCGACGCCCCGGCTCGCCGTCGACGCGCTCGTCGCCGCCAGCGACTCTCCCGGCTACCCGACGGTGTGGGGAGACGCCTCGACGCGCGCGGCCATCCGCGGCTACCTGGAGCGGCGCTGGGCCTCCGTCCCGCTGACCGACGAGTCCGTCATGCCCGTGGTGGGCACCAAGGAGCTCGTGGGGTGGTTGCCGACGCTGCTCGGCATCGGCGACGGCGCAGCGGTCGTCTTCCCGGAGTGCGCCTACCCCACCTACGAGGTCGGCGCGCTGACGTCCGGTGCCCGCGCCGTCGCGCTCGACGACCCGGAGGCCATCCCCGCGGACGCCCGCCTGGTCTGGATCAACTCGCCGGCCAACCCCAGCGGCCGCATCCTCTCCGCCGACGAGACGCGCGCGTTCGTCGCCGCCGCCCGCCGTATCGGGGCGGTGCTGGCCAGCGACGAGTGCTACGGCGAGTTCGCCTGGGAGGCCGAGCCCGTCTCGGTGCTCGACCCGCGCGTCAACGACGGCGACCTGACCGGCCTGCTTGCCGTCCACTCCCTGTCCAAGCGCTCCAACGCCGCCGGCTACCGGGCGGGCTTCGTGGCGGGAGATCCCGCGGTGGTGCAGGAGCTGGTGGCCGCGCGCAAGCACCTCGGCATGATGCTGCCGCGCCCCATCCAGGCGGCCATGGTGGCGCTCCTGGGCGACCAGGATCACGTGGAGGAGCAGCGGGCCCGCTACCTCGCGCGCCGCGCGCTGCTGCGCCCCGCGCTGGAGGCCGCCGGCTTCCGCGTCGACCACTCCGAGGGGTCGCTGTACCTGTGGGCCACGCGGGACGAGGACTGCCGCGCGTCGGTCGCCTGGCTGGCCGAGCGCGGGATCCTCGCCGCCCCCGGCGACTTCTACGGCCCCGCCGCCGCCCGCCACGTCCGGGTGGCGCTGACGGCAACCGACGAGCGCGTCGCGGAGGCCGCCGCCCGGCTGTCGCCTCACGCTCCTTGAGCCGGGCGCACGCGCGAAGCGCCGTGCCCGCGTCGAAAGGCTTCGGCTATCCGCCCAAGAACAGGATCGCCGGCGCCTGGTCTCCGGTGGTCTTCGCCGCGGTCCAGCCCTCGTGGTTGGCGCGCCATTGCCGCCCGATGACCTGGGCCGAGGAGGTGCCTGCCGCGTAGCTGTTCGCGATCGCCATGTTCGCCGCGGACCAGATCTTGGCCTCGTCGTCGGGCGTCGTGATGGTGATGGCGGTGGCGTCGACGGTGTACTCGGCGTCGATGGCGTCGAGCACGTCGGTGGCGGCCTCCGGCGCGGGTTCGCCGACGTCGAAGTTGACGCAGCTGAACGACTCCGGGGCTCCCAGCAGCGACTGCGCGATGGCGGTCGCGTTGGGCACGTGCTTGCGATAGGCCTCGGGGTGGCCGCTGCGCTGCACCTTCTGCGCGATGTCGTTGACGTCGATGGTCTCCCAGTCGTCGAACTTCACCAGCTCCTCGTAGAAGCGGTTCGACGAGTACCAGGGGTCCATGATCTCCTCCTCGGTGCCCCAGCCGTAGGAGGGGCGCTGCTGGAAGAGGCCGAGCGAGTCGCGGTCGCCGTAGTCGAGGTTGCGCAGGCCCGACTCCTGGTATGCCGTCGCGAGCGCGACGATGGCGGCGCGTTCGGGCAGCTCGCGCTGCACCGAGGCCGCGACGATGATCGACGCGTTGGCCGCCTGTTCGCTCGTCAGCGTCGTCGTCTGCGCGCCCACGGTGACGGTGCAGCGCTCGGGCGTGAAGCGCTGGTAGATGAACCGGTTGGCGAGCAGCCCGCCGACGCCGAGGACCGCGATCAGCGCGAGGACGCCGACGATGACGAGGAGCTTCTTCACCGCGATCAGTTGGCGTGCAGGGCCGAGTTGAGCTCGACCTTGGCGCCGCGGCGGTGGCGCACGATCACGCTGCCGTGCACGGAGTCGCGCAGGAACAGCAGGTCGTCCTGGCCGCTCAGCTCGCGCGCCTTGACGATGCTGCCGTCGGCGAGGGTCACCTTCGTGCCCGACGTCACGTACAGGCCCGCCTCGACCACGCAGTCGTTGCCCAGCGAGATGCCGACGCCCGAGTTCGCGCCGAGGAGGCAGCGCTCGCCCAGCGAGATGACCTCCTTGCCGCCGCCGGAGAGGGTGCCCATGATGGAGGCCCCGCCGCCGACGTCGGTGCCGTCGCCCACGACGACGCCCGCGGAGATGCGGCCCTCGACCATGGAGGTGCCGAGCGTGCCCGCGTTGAAGTTCACGAAGCCCTCGTGCATGACGGTGGTGCCGGAGGCGAGATGGGCGCCGAGGCGCACGCGGTCGGCGTCGGCGATGCGCACGCCTGACGGCACGAGGTAGTCGACCATGCGCGGGAACTTGTCGATGCCGTAGACGGTCAACTGCTCGCCGCGGGCGCGGAGCACGGCGCGGACGCGCGCGATGTCGGGCACGCGGACCGGGCCGAGCGTCGTCCACGCGTTGTTCGGCAGCACGCCGAAGAGGCCCTCGAGGTTGAGGCCGTGCGGGGGGACGAGGCGCGAGCTCAGCAGGTGCAGCCGCAGGTAGGCGTCCTCGACGGTCGCCGGCGCCGCGTCGAGGTCGATCGCGACGCGCACGGCCTTCACCTCGACCTGCCGGATCTCGTCGACGACCTGCGCCTCGGCGAGTGTCGACGACGGCTCGTCGGTCAGGTCGGTGCCGAGGTGGGGCTCGGGGAACCAGGCGTCGAGAACGTCGCCGGTGGTGTGCACGGTGGCCAGGCCCCAGGCCCAGGCGGAGCGGATCGCGTCGGTCATGCGGTGAAGTTTAGTGGACCCGCTCAGCCCAGGCCGTCGCCTGCCTCGACTCACTCCTCGGTCATCGTCCACTTTCCGTCGGCCGTGATGAGCAGCAACGAGGGGCCGGAGGAGAGCGGCACGGTTCCGTTGTACTTGCCGATCTCGTTGATCAAGAGGTCGGGCCAGGTGCCGTCGGACTGCATGACGACGAAGTTGCCGCCGCCCTTGTGGGTGAAGGTGGCGATGGTGGCATCGCCCTCGTAGCGGAACACGGCGTCGCTCTTGCCGGAGAGCTCAGCCTTGGCGCGCGGCGCTGCGCTGATCGGCTTGATCTTGAGCGTCCACTTGCCGTCCGCGGTCACCTTCAGGCGGGTAGAGTCCTCGCCTATGATGCCCGTCGCGACGGTTCCGGAGTAACTGCCGATCTCGTTGACCAGCAGTTCCGTCATCTCGTTGTCGGAGTCGAGCGCCTCAATGACGAAGTTGCTGCTGCCGTTGTGATCGGCTGTGACTATCGCCGACGACACGTCCTTCGGCAGCTTCACCACGGTGTCGCCCCGCCCTGACTTCTTGATCGTCTTGAAGGTGCCGAAGTGCTCGTCGTAGGCGTTGACCTCGGGT
>DAONOU010000034.1:0-15043 GCA_035409265.1 Arachnia sp.
GGCGGGATCGGGGTCGCCCGCGGCGGCCTCCGCCGCCCTGGTCGGATACTCCTCGGCCGTCTTGGCCGCGGCCGCCTGCATGGACTTGTCCAGCGTCGTGATGATCTGGAGGCCGCCGCCCTGGATCTCGGCCTCGCTGAAGCCCTTCTCCTCGAGCTCGTTCTCGACCTCCTTGATCAGGAAGCCCTTCCAGCCGCCGTAGCGGTCGTTGACCGGCACCTCGGGGAACTCCGGCAGCGCGGGGTGGGCGCGGTCGTGTTCGGCCTGCGTGATGGCGCCCATCTCGAGCATGCCGTCGAGCACGTACTGGTAGCGGCCGAGCAGCTTCTCGAGCTTCTCCGGCCCGCCCGACGGGTTGAACGCCGCCGGGTTGTTGAGGATCGCGGCCAGCGCGGCGGACTCCTCGAGCGTCAGGTCCTTGGCGTCCTTGAGGAAGAAGGACCGCGCCGCGGCCTGGATGCCGTAGGCGCCGCGGCCGAAGTAGATGGTGTTGAGGTAGCCCTCGAGGATCTCCTCCTTCGGCAGCTCGCGGCCCATCTTGATCGCGAGCATCAGCTCGCGCACCTTGCGGGAGAGCCGCTGGCCGGAGTCGAGGTAGAGGATCTTGATGTACTGCTGCGTGATGGTGGAGCCGCCCTGCAGCTCGCCGCCGGTCGCGATCGAGAAGGCGCCGCGCGCGATGCCGGTGACCGAGAAGCCCGGATCCTCCCAGAACGTGCGGTTCTCCGCCGCGACGACGGCGTCCTTCATCAGCTGCGGCATCTCGTCGTAGCCGATCGTCTGACGGTTCTGCACCGCGAGCGACCCGAGGCGCTCCTCGCCGTCGCGGTAGTAGATGAACGTGGTGTTGGTCTGGAAGTCGGAGTTGGGGTCCGGGAGGTCGGTCGTCGCGTAGAGGAAGAAGAAGGCCCCCATGCCGCTCAACCCGACGACAATGAACGCCACCAGCACCGTGATGCCCAGGCGCTTCCAGAAGCGCTTCGCGCGCGACCCCTTCGGGCCGCCCTTGGTCGACTTCTTCGACCCGCCGCCCGATTTCCCTGTCGCCTTGGCCGGCCGCTTACCCGACTGCGCCATCCGATTCCTCCGCTCCTACGCCACTACGGCGCTCCCAGCGTATGCGACGCGGGGTAGACCGGGCCGAACCCGGCCTCGGCGAGGGCGAGGACCGCGCGTTCGCGGACGGCGCGCGTGGGCGCGGCCTGCTGGTTGGGGCCGGTCTTGATCCTGATCTGGAGCGTGATCTCGGTCGCCGTCACCGCCCCGACGCCGAGGATGTCGGGGGCCTCGAGCAGCACATCGGACCACGGCTCCTCCTCCGCCATGGGCACGACGGCCGCCCGCAGGACCTCCTTCGCCCTCTCGGGGTCCTGGCCGACGGCGATGGGGATGTCGATCACGGAGGTCGAGAAGCCCTGCGACACGTTGCCGAGCGTGAGCACCTCGCCGTTGCGCACGTACCAGACGGTGCCCGAGGCGTCGCGCAACCGCGTGACGCGCAGCGTCACCTCCTGCACGGTCCCGGTCAGCGGCCCGATCTGGACCAGGTCGCCGACGCCGAACTGGTCTTCGGTGAGCATGAAGATGCCGGAGAGGTAGTCCTTGACCAGCGACTGCGCGCCGAAGCCGAGCGCGACGCCGCCGACGCCCGCGGACGCGACGAGCGGCCCCATCGGCACGCCGAAGATCGCGAGGACGGTGAGCAGGACGAGGACAACGAGCACGACGTCGACGACGTTGCGCAGCAGCGAGCCCAGCGTCTCCACGCGCTGCCGATGCCGGGCCGACGCCGCCCCGCTCGCCTTCTCCAGCACGCGCCTCGCCTTGGCCCCGAGGTCGTCGTTCGTGTGGTGGGCCCGCGCGGTCAACACCCGCACCGTGCGCCGGATCGCGAACCTCAGCACGGCGCGCAGCACCGCCGCGACGACGATCACCACACCGGTCAGCATCACGTTCTGCCAGATGTCACCCATGGTCCTATCCTGCCGTCCCCCGATGCCGCCCGAACGGCGAGCCCACGGCCGTCGGCCCGCGGCGAGCGCCTACCCGCCCCACGACCCCAGCGTCTCGGCCGTCGCGGCGGCGAGATTTCGCGGCCCCTCGGCCAGGGCTAGGGCGAGCGGGGCGTCGGGGTCGACGATCTGGACCAGCGCGTCGACGCCGTGCTCCAGGAGCACCTCCGCGCCGGGCCTGACCCGGCCGGCGAACACGATGCACCCCACGCCCGCCCGCTGGGCCACCAGCGCGACGCCGGCCGGGGTCTTGCCCTCCAGCGTCTGGGAGTCGACGGCGCCCTCCCCGGTCAGGACCAGGTCGGCGTCCCGCACCGCGGCCGCGAGCCCGACGGCGTCGGCCACCAGCTCCACGCCCGGACGCAGCCTCGCCCCCAGGAACTCCTGCAACGCGAAGCCCAGCCCTCCCGCGGCTCCCGCGCCCGGCGCCGCGGCCGACTCCTGCGCGCCGGCCGCCTCCGCGAAGCGGGCGAGCGCGTCGTCGAAGGCGGCGACGTCCGCCGCGGACACGCCCTTCTGCGGGCCGAACACGGCCGTGGCGCCGCGCGGACCGTTGAGCGGGTTGGTCACGTCGCAGGCCACCTGGACGTCGACGCCGGCGAACAGCTCGGCGACGCGCGCGGCGTCCACGCTCGCCACCCGCGCGAGTTCCCTCGGGGTTCCGGCGAGCTCCGCCCCGTCCGCGCTCAGCAGCCTCGCGCCGAGCTGGACGAGCATGCCCGCGCCGGCGTCGTTGGTCGCCGATCCTCCGATCCCGATCACCAGCCTTCGGGCCCCGCGCGCCAGCGCGTCGCGCAGCACGACGCCCAGCCCGGCGGTGGTGGACCGGGCGACGTCGCGGTCCTCCGGGGCCACCAGCTCCAGCCCGCAGCTGGAGGCCATGTCCAGCACGGCGCGGCCGTCGGCCAGGCCGTAGCCGGCGCGGATCGGCCTGCCGAGGGCATCGACGGTGTCCACCTCGACCCACTCCGCGCCCCAGGCCCCCGCGACGGCCTGGGCGAAGCCCTCGCCGCCGTCGGACATCGGGACCTCGACGCACTCCGCGTCCGGGTAGACGGCGCGCACGCCCTCGGCCATCGCCGAAGCGGCCTCGGCCGCGGTCATAGACTCCTTGAACGAGTCGGGCGCGAGCACGAACTTCACCGGTTCCGCCCTCCGTCGTCGGCCCAGCGGTCGAGGAGGGCCTGCGCGGCCGGCTCGTCGGTGACGAGGACGTCGATCAATCCGCCGACGACGGCGCCGCGGATCGCGTCGGCCTTCTCCGCCCCGCCCGCGACGCCGACGACGTTGCTCATGACCCGCAGCTCGTCGAGGGTGAGGCCGACCCGCTGGGTGGTCCACCGCGTCGTCACGGCCCGGCCCTCGATGTCGAACCACTCGCCCATCGTGTCGCCGACGGCACCGCGAGCCGCGAACTCGGCTACCTCCTCGTCGGTGGTCACGCCCGCGCGCACCGCGGACCCGCCCGGCACTGCCGCGCCCATGCCCGTCAGGGTGACCACCGCGCCGCGCGCCAGGTCCAGCACCTCGCCGACGGCGGCCTCGGCCCGGAACGTCTCGGCCACCTCGGGGCTGGAGACCAGCATCGGCGCGGGCACGGTCCGCAGCCGGCGCAGCACGCCCGGGGCGCGGGTGAGCACCTCGTCGAGCGAGCTGAGCCCGCCCGTTGCCGCCACCAGCTGCACGCCGTCGAGGGCCTCCTCGGACAGCATCGACAGGGCGCGGGCCACCGAGTCTCCCCAGCTGACGCCGACGACCGCGCCCGGGTGCAGGAAGCGCCGCGCATAGGCGGCCAACGCCGCGGCGACCCGCTCGTTGGTGCGCTCCTGCGAGAGGCGGCCGGTCGCCGTCGGGACGACGATGGCGTCGCGGAGGCCGAAGACGTCGCGCACCGTCGTGGCGAGTCGCATGGCGGCGAGGTAGGCGGGGTCGAGCTCGATGCGCACGATGCCGTGCTGGCGTGCCGACTCCAGCAGGCGCCCGACGGTCTGGCGCGAGACGAACAGCCGCGCGGCGACCTGCGCCTGCGTCAGGCCGTCCTCGTAGTACAGCCAGGCGGCGCGGACCACGAGGTCGACGTCGATGGGAGGAACCGGCATGCCCGTGAGCATATGCCCAACTGTCCCGCAGACGCCCACAATGGCCGCGCATCGGCCTAGATTGGGTGCAAAGCACAGAGAAAGGTGCCCCCGTGACCCAGCTTCCGTCGGTCCAGCACGCGATCCAGATCGTCGGCGTCGACGAGATCGTCCACAACACGTCCAAGGCCGTCGACCCCGTCGGCCCCCACCAGATGATGCTGGAGGTCGAGTCCTGCGGCATCTGCTTCAGCGACACGAAGCTGCTGCACGCGTTCGACTCGCACCCGCGCAAGACGGACGTGATCGCGGGCATCAGCCCGGAGGCCCTCGCCGAGATCCCGGGCTACAAGCCGGGCGGCGCGCCCACGGTCCCCGGCCACGAGCCCGTCGGCCGGATCGTCGAGGTCGGCGACAAGGTCACGCACTTCACGGTCGGCGATCGCGTGCTCGTCCAGGCGGACTGGAAGCACCTGCGCACGCCGAAGTCCAACGGCGCGTTCGGCTACAACTTCGAGGGCGCGCTGCAGGAGTACGTCGTCATCGACGAGCGCACGGTCGTGTCCCCGTCGGGTGAGGAGTTCCTCATCCACGTCAGCGACGGCCCGTCCGCCGCGGCCGTCGGCCTGATCGAGCCGTGGGCCACCGTCGAGGGGTCCTACGCCTGGGCCGAGCGGGGACACGTCCAGGACGGCGGGCGCCTGCTGGTGGTGACCGACGGCGAGGCCGCCGGCATCGAGGCGCTCACCGCCGAGCACGCCCCCGCCGAGGTCGTCACCGTCGCGCCGTCCGAGCTCGCCGGGCTCGAGGGCCAGTGGTTCGACGACATCGTCTTCTACGGCGCGGACGCCGACGCGATCGAGGCCGCCGCCGCGCTGCTCGGCAGCAGGGCGACGTTCTGCCTTGTCCTGGGCGGCGAGCGGATCGGCAGGAAGGTGAACCTGGACATCGGCCGCGTGCACTACGACTTCATCCGCTTCGTCGGCACCACGGGCTCCGACCCTGCCGACGGCTACGCCTGGGTGCCCGCCACCGGCGAGCTGCGCGCGGGCGACAAGGTCGCCATCATCGGCGCCGCGGGCCCGATGGGCACCATGCACACCATCCGCGCCGTCACCTCCGGCGTCGAGGGCATCTCGGTCACGGGCACCGACGTCAGCACGGATCGGCTGAGGCACCTGGCGGCCATCGTCGACCCGATCGCCGAGGCCCGCGGGGTCCCCTTCACCTACATCAACAGC
Organism: Arachnia sp.; assembly: GCA_035409265.1. Taxonomy (GTDB): domain Bacteria; phylum Actinomycetota; class Actinomycetes; order Propionibacteriales; family Propionibacteriaceae; genus Arachnia. The sequence continues at coordinate 5,332 of DAONOU010000034.1, forward strand.
GCGGAGACCCAGTTGCAGCCCGGCTACACGCACCTGTCGTGCATGGTCCCGGTTCCCGCACTCGTGTCGCAGGCCGTCGACCTCGCCGCCGACGGCGCCATCCTCAACGCGTTCGCGGGCATCCCCGCGGGCACGACGGGGGAGTTCGACCTGCAGGGCATCGTCGAGCGCCGCATCTTCATGCTGGGCACGTCGGGCTCCGACGTCTCCGACATGCGCACGGTGCTGCGGAAGATCGAGGAGGGGATCATCGACACGCACATCTCCCTCGACGCCGTGACCGGCATGGCGGGCTTCCGCGACGCCATCGACTCCGTGATCAACCGCACCAGCGGCGGCAAGATCATGGTCTACCCGAGGCTGCACGACCTGCCGCTGACCCGCCTGGTCGACATGCCGGAGAAGCTGCCGCACGTCGCCGCGAAGCTGAACAACGGGATCTGGACCAAGGAGGCCGAGCAGGCCCTGCTCCAGACCGCTGGCTGAGGGAATCCCTGCGCGAAGAGCAGGACTGCTGAGAGGCCGAGGGTCTGAGGACACTGCGGCCTAGCGACCCCGGAACTTGTCCAGGTCGCGGCGCTCGCGCTTGGTGGGGCGGCCCGCGCCGCGGTCGCGGACCGCGACGCGGCCGGTCATCCCGGCGATCGGCGGCGGGCGCTCCGGCGTCCGGTCGATGTAGGCGGCCTGCGCGGCGGGCGCGCCCACGCGCTTGGCCAGCGTCGGGTCCACGACCTCGATCAGCTTCTCGTCCTGGTCGCGCCGGACGCGGATCCGCTGCCCGGTTACCACCTCCTGGGCGGCCTTGGCCAGCTTGTCGTCGACGCGCACGTGACCGCCGCGCACGGCGTCGGTCGCCTGCGAGCGCGTCTTGTACATGCGCACCGCCCAGAGCCAGGAGTCGAGTCGAGCCATGGGGCAAGCATATTGGGCGCTTCGCGCCGGGGGCCGGCGAGCGAGCTACACCGACGCCAGGGGCGTGTCGCCGAAGTCGTCGGCGTGGACGATCGCGAGGACGGCGCGGGCCGCGTCGGCGGCGGAGGTCAGCTGTCCCTGCTCCTTCATGGCCACGAAGTCCGCGCGCAGCGGGAATCCCTCGGAGGCGCGGATGTCGCCCTGCATGTCGGTGTCGACGACGCCCGGGCGGATCGCGACGATCCGCACGCCGTCGTGGTCCTCCGCCGCGACGGTCACCGCATGGTGGTCGACGACGGCCTTGGTGGCGCAGTAGACGCTCCAGCCCGCAAGCGGGCGGCGCCCCGCGCCGCTGGAGATGTGCGCGACGCGCGTGGGCACGCCGGCGGGGCGGTCGCGGAGGACCGCGTTGGTCAGGAGGATCGGCGCGGTGACGTTCACGTTGACCGCCAGCGCCACGGCAACGGGATCCTGCGCGCCCGCGATGTCCGCGGGCCCGAGGACGCCCGCGTTGTTGATCAGCAGGATCTCGTCGGCGTCGGCCAGGTGCGCCCTCAGCGTCCCGCCGTCGATCCAGACGGTCAGCGCGGCGGGGTCGCCCAGGTCGACGCGCTCGCCGCCCGAGCGCGCGACGCCGAGCACGTCCCACCCGTCCGCCTCCAGCTGAGCGGCCAGCGCCGCGCCCAACCCGCGCGTGTGCCCGGTGACGATCGCCTTCTTGGTCACTGCTTCTCCTCTTTCGGTGGGGTTTCGAGGGTAGTAGAGCTCACCCGGCGGTTTCCCGCGAGTCGATCATGGCGGCGCCGGTCAGGCGCAGGGACGCGCCCCGCGCGGAGCGGTCGAAGATCACCCAGGCGACGGCGACCGTCGCGAGGGCGGACGCCGCCCAGCCCGCCGCCGACGCCACCGCCTCGTTCGGGACGGAGCCGACGGCGCTGAGCAGCGACCACCCGCCGACCCCGGCCATGGCGCGCGCGAGCCGCCACCCGACACCCCCTGGGTTGGCGCCTTCCGCCGCCGTCGACTCCGTTGCGGCGACCGGTTGCAGCCACACCGCGCGCTGGCCGAGCGAAGCGCCGGTCGGGGTGAGCGCGGGGAGGACGGCGACGAGGACGAACGCGGCGAGGCCCGCCAGGAACGGCGCCCAGGCCGACTCCGCATCGACCGGGTTCCCCGCCACGTAGACGTCGTAGAGGCGCCAGGCCAGGACCAGCCCGACCTGCACCGCGCCGACGGCCGCGGCGTCGATCAGCATGCCGACGAGCCGACGCGACCTGGTAACGGGGCGAGGCTCGCGGCGCCGCTCGGCCGCGCCGCGCGGGTTGGGCAGGAAGAACAGCAGGAGGGGCGCGAACACGGCCCCGAACAGCGCGCCGGAGGTGTTCAGGATGACGTCGTCGACGTCGCCGACCCGGTACCGGCAGGCGAGCAGGCCGAACGCGCCCGTCGTCTGCGTCGCCTCGATCAGCGCGGAGAGGGCGAAGCCCGACAGCGTCGCGAAGAAGACGCCGCGCCCGAAGAAGCGCCGGAGGAACGCGCCCCACGGCACGAAGAGCAGCCCGTTGAGCGCCGCCTGCAGGAACACGAAGCTGGTCAGCGTCCGCCTGCCGCCGTGTGCGCGGTAGTAGCCGAGGACGTCGCGGACGAACTGGAACGGCTCGAGGTTGCGCGGCGGGGTCGGGTTCGCGGCGCACCACTCCTCGGTCGGCAGCGGGATCAGCGTGTAGGTGACCAGCGCGAGGGCATAGACGGAGAACATCGCCGCGCCCAGCACCCGGCTGGGGAGGATGCGCCCCTGCCTGCGCGACTCCCACGCCAGCACCGGGACGAAGATCACCGCGAACAGGACGGCCCCGAGCGCGACCGCGAGGTAGGCGGGCATCGTCCAGGCGTCAATCACGCGCTCAACTATGTCACCCGGCGCCCACGACTACGATGTGTGCGGTGAGGGTCCGACGGTTGCTGCGCGTGATGTTCGCCGCGCTGCTCCTGGTGGCCGGCGTCGTCGTCGCCCCCCTCCCCGCGGCGGCCGACCGTGGCGACGTCCTCGACGTCGACATCACCGGCATCTCGACGCCGACGATCGACCTCGGCGACCCGGACCAGGTCATCGATATCTCCGGCACCGTCACCAACGTGTCGACGGTGTCCGTGCGCTACGCGGCCGCGCACTTCTGGCGCTCGCCCCGGCCGCTCCGGTCCCCCGAGGCGCTCGCCGAGCACCTGGCGAACCCGCCCGCGGGCGAGCGCCTGTTCCAGGAACCCAATGTCGACATCCTCTCCCAAGAGGAGGGGCTCGCTCCCGGGCAGCGCGTCACGTTCACCGTCCGCGGCACGGTCCAGGAGATGCTCACCGAGGACACCCCGTTGACCACCACCGAGGTCGCCTACGCGCTGGGCGTGCAGGTGACCGGCTTCGCCGGCGAGGGGGGCAGGCGGGTCGTCGGCCGCGACGCGATCGGCGTCGCCGCCACCACGACGCCCAGCGAGTCCAGCGCGCTCGTCCTCCTCACCGCGACCCCCAGCTGGCTGCCGAGCGGCGAGTTCCTGAGCGACGACCTCGCCGAGGACCTCGACGACCGCCTCGACGCGCTGCTGACCAGCGCCGAGCGCCCGGGCGTCGTCGCCGCCGTCGACCCCGCCCTGTACGCCGCCGTCGGCCGCCTCGCCGAGGAGCACGTCGTCGACGGCGAGACGACGGCGGGCAACGGGCAGGCGCTCGCCTGGCTCGGCCGGGTGGACCGGCTGGCCGCGCAGGGAAGGCTCTGGCGGCTCCCAACCGGGAACCCGGACCTGGCAAGGGCCGATGCCAGCGGCGCGCTCACCGACGTGCTCGCCTGGGCCGAGGAGTCCGTGCCGGAGGCCCTCGTGAAGCTCCCCACCGTCGCGGTCCTCGGCGACGGCGCGGGCTCCGGACTGGCGTCCGCGCTCTCCTCGCTCGGCACCGTCGTCGTCCGCGGCGCGACCGGCGGGCGAGACGGCTCGCCGCGGGTCCTCGCCGGCGACCAGCCCGCCGAGGGCGGCCTCCCCGACGGCGTGCGCCTCGCCCGGCGCATCGCCGACGAGCTGCTCTCCCCGGACCCGCCGCTGTACCTGATCGAGAACCCGCAGGACGCCCGCGCCGACCAGCACCTCGACCCGTGGCGCCGGCACGTCGCCCCCGCCCCGGCGGCGGGGGAGCTCCGCTGGCCCGCGACCCGCCCGCCCGCGGCGTGGCCGAAGGTCGCCGCGGCGCTCGAGCGCGAGGCAGGCCAGGCCGGCGTCCTCCACGACCTGACCGGCGAGGACTCCCCCGGCCTCGCCGAGCTCGGCGCCACCGCCTTCTCGGCGGGCTTCCCGAACGAGAAGGCCGCCGTCTCCTACCTCTCCGCCGCGGCCAAGCCGTCCGCCGACCTGGCGAAGATCGAGCTGCTCGCCGCGGCGTCGTTCGTCATGGGCTCCAGCACCAACACCTTCCCGGCGACGCTCACCAACGGGCTCGACGTGCCGGTCACCGTCGGCGTCCGGTTCACCTCCGACGCGCCCCAGCGCGTCCGTGTGCCGGACCTCGAGCCGGTCGTCCTGCCGCCGGGCGAGCCGTTCACCGTCAACATCACCCCCGAGGCCGACGCGAACGGCGTCGCGCTCGTCGAGGCCCAGATCGTCACGCGGGGCGGAATCCCCGTCGGGAAGCCGACGACGATCGAGATCACCGCGACCAACTTCGGGAGCATCGGCTGGCTGATCATCGTGGCGTCGGGCGCGGTGGTGCTGGGCGGCACCGCGTGGCGGATCAGGGCCGTGCGCCGCGAACAGGCGAGGATGGGCGAGTGAGCACCCAGGTCAGCAGCACGAAGAGGCTTCTCGGCGCGAGCGCCGTGATGGCGTCGGGGACCATGATCTCGCGCGTCCTCGGGGTGCTGCGCGTCATGCTCGTCGCGTTCATCCTCGGCAACGGCACGCGCCAGGCCGACATCCTGGACATCGCGTCGATGATCCCCAACGCGCTCTACGTCCTGCTCGCCGGCGGCGCGCTGAACACCGTCCTCGTGCCGCAGATCGTGCGCGCGGTGAAGAACGACGAGGACGGCGGCGAGGCCTACACCAACCGGATCATGACGGCGTTCCTGCTCGCGGTGACCGTCGTCGCCGTCGCGGTGACCGCGGCCGCCCCGTTGATCACCCGGCTCTACACCTCGCCGGCGTGGCGCGAGCCGGACCTGGCCGCGCAGTACGCCTCGATGGTGGCGCTCGCCTACCTGACGCTGCCGCAGATCTTCTTCTACGGCGCGTTCTTCCTGCTCGGGCAGGTGCTGAACGCGCGCGAGAAGTTCGGCCCGATGATGTGGGCGCCCATCGCCAACAACGTGATCTCCATCCTCGTCATGGCGATCTACCTGGTGGTCTGGGGCACCGACCTGGACCGCTCGGGGCCGTTCACCACGCCCCAGATCCTGCTGCTGGGCATCGGCTCGACCGTCGGCATCGCCGCGCAGATGCTGGTGCTGCTGCCGTACCTGCGCAAGGTCGGGTTCCGGTACCGGCCGCGCTTCGACCTCAAGGGCACGGGGCTCGGCAAGACGTTCGGCCTCGCCAAGTGGACCTTCGCGTTCGTCGGCATCAACCAGCTGGCCTACATGGTGGTCCAGCGGCTCGCGACGTCGGCCACCGCGACGGGGCACGGCGCCGGCTCGACGGTGTACTCGAGCGCGCACCTGCTGTGGATCCTGCCGCACTCGCTGATCACCGTCTCGCTGGCCACCGCGATGCTGCCCAGCGCCTCGCGGCTCGCCGCGGCGGGAGACCAGGCGGGCGTCGCCGCGGAGTTCACGAAGACGGTGCGGCTGGCGCTGATCGTCATCGTGCCTGCCACCGTCTGCTTCATCGCGCTCGCGGGGCCGGCCACCGGGCTGCTCTTCGGGCACGGCGCCGGCGCGAAGGACGCCATCTTCATCGCCTGGGCGCTGATGGCGTTCGCCATCGGCCTCATCCCGTTCACGGTGCAGTTCCTGTGCCTGCGCACCTTCTACGCGCTCGAGGACACCCGCACCCCGTTCCTGCTGCAGCTGCTGATCGCCGGCGTGAACATCGTCGGGGCGCTGCTCTTCACCTGGGCGCTCGACGACCCATCGTGGGTCGCGGCGGAGCTGGCGCTGGCGTACTCGCTGGCCTATGCGGTGGGCGTTCCGTTCTCGTGGCGCGTGCTGAAGCGGCGCGTCCCGGACCTCGACGGCGGGAAGCTCGCGCTGCACATCGTGCGGCTGCTGCTGGGCTCGGTCATCGGCGGCGTCGGCGCGTACTACCTCGCGCTGTGGCTGCTGGACATCGTCCCGGGGCGCGTGCTCGGCCAGATCGCCGCGCTCGCCGCAGGCGGGACGCTCGTCCTGCTGTCGTTCTACGTCGTCGGCAAGCTGCTGAAGGTGCGCGAGCTGTCCAACATCGGCGCGCTGCTCGCGGCCCGGCGCGGACGTCCCGTTCCCGCGAAGCCTGCGGGCGCCGCCGGGCCGGCCGCCGTCGAGTTCGACGACGATCCGCCCACGGTGATCCTCCCGCCCGCCGGTCCGGAGAGCATCGACCTGGACACCACCGGCCCCCTCGACCTCTCCGACGTCTTCCGCAAGGACACCGCCCCGGCGCCTGCTCGCGCGGAGCCTCAGGAGCCCGCGACCGAGATCCTGCCCGCGCCGCTCGCCGACGCCGCGGACGAGGACGCGCCGACGGCCCTGGTCCCGGCGGTATCCATCGAGGACTTCGACGACGAGGAGCCCACCTCGCGGATCGCGCGCGAGGGCGTCCTGCTCAGCACCCGCTACGAGCTGCTGAGCCTGCTCGCCGCCCGCAACGGCACCGAGACGTGGCGCGCGCACGACCATTCGCTGTCGCGCGACGTCGTCGTCCACGTGATCGGCTCCGGCGACGACCGGATCGTCGAGCTGCAGGCCGCGGCCCGCAAGGGCGCCTCCGCCACCGACTCGCGATTCCTCCGGGTGCTCGACGCCGTCGACCTCATGGACTCCGGGCAGGGGATCGGCGGATACGTCGTCGCCGAGTACGCGGCGGGGCGCTCGCTGACGGAACTGCTCGCCAAGGGCCCGCTGAGCGCCATCGAGGCCGCGTACGTGGCGCGCGAGCTGGCGGACGCCCTCACCCCGGTGCACCAGGAGGGCCTCTTCCACGAGCGGCTGAACCCGGACAACGTGATCATCACCGACGTCGGCGCCGTCAAGCTGGTCGGCTTCGGCCTGGAGGCCGTCCTCGCCGACGGCGGGCAGTGGTCGCGCCCGTGGAGCGCGAAGCAGCGCGACGACGTCATCGGCGTCGGCAACCTGCTGTACGCGATGCTCGTCGCCCGCTGGCCGGGGCCCGGCAGCTTCGGGCTCCCGCCCGCCCCTCTCGTGGCCGGCGAGCCCGCTCCCCCGCACGAGGTCCTCGTCGGGGTGTCGTTCGCGCTGGACCGGATCTGCACGACGACCATCACCGAGCGCGGCGCGGTCGGCGAGCCACGGATCACCACGACGTCGCAGCTGGTGTCGACGCTGACCCAGGTGCTGGGCACCGCGAACGCGTCCGCCGACCTCGAGGCCCGGGTGCGGGCCTGGACCGACGACGCCCCCGCCCGCTGGGTCCACGCCGGCCCGCCGTCCGGGAGCGCCGGGATCGGCTCCGGCGCCGACACCTCCGCGGCCCGGGTTCCCGCCGCCCCCACGAGGACGTCCTCGGCCATCGACGAGCCATCGGCCGCGTTCTGGCGCGCCTCGCCCGGATCGGCGGAGACCCCGGGCTCGGCGGCGTCGCCGTCGCTTCCCGCCCCGGTCCCCGCGTCGTCGGGCCCGACGACGCCCACCAGCCCGCTGGGCCCGATCCGCGCGGGATCGCCGAACAGGCACCGGCGCGCGCTGTGGACCATCGTGGTCCTCGCGGTGGTGGCCCTGGTGGTCTCCCTGATCGTCGTCGGCGCGATGAACGCCAAGGACAACGCCGCGACGCCCGCGTCGACGCCACCGCCGAGCTCGGCGGTGAGCGGGTCGCCGGAGCCCGGCGAGAGCCCGGCCCCCGCGGGCCCGATCGCCATCGCGGGCGCGAGCGACTTCGACCCGGAGACCGACGGCGGCAACGACGAGGAGAACCCCGACGCCGTCGCGAAGGCCATCGATGGCGACCCCGCGACGTACTGGGAGACGCTGCGGTACAAGAACCGGCCGAACCTCGGCGGGCTGAAGCCCGGCGTCGGCGTGGTGTTGGACCTGGGCGAGAAGCGGACAGTCACGGCTGTCGAGCTGATGCTGTCCGCCGACAACCCGGAGGATCCCACCAGCGTCGAGATCCGCGTCCCCGAGGGATCGAAGCCGTCGACGCGCACGGAGGCGGACTGGACCGTCGTCGGCGCGAACGACGCCGCGAAGGGAACCGTCACCATCGAGCTCGACACGCCGACCGAGACGCAATACCTGCTCGTCTACTTCACCAAGCTCCCCCCGACCGAGAACGGCTACAAGGCCCGCCTCCACGAGGTGACCGTCAGATGACGCTGGTTGAGCCGGGCCGCGAGGAACGAGCGCCCGTGTCGAAACCAATAGAGGCGACCAGTTACGTCTACCTCCCGCCCAGCCAGTCGGCCACGGAGGACGAGTGCCGGGCGCTGCTGGAAGACGCGGGGGCGGCGCTGTGGATCACCGGCGGCGACGGCGTCCCGTCGGCGACGCTGCTCCCGACGCTCTGGCGCGGCGACTCCCTGATCGCGCACGCGTCGGGACACAACGAGCAGTTCACCTCCATCGACGGCGAGGTCCCCTGCCGGGTGGTGGTGCAGGGGCCGGACGCGTACGTGTCGCCGCGGTGGTACCCGTCGATCCAGCCCGTCTCCGCGGGCGGCGCCGCGCGCGGCCGCGCGGAGGGCCGCGCCGTCGGGACGTGGAACTACCAGCAGGTGCAGTTCGCCGGAGTCCTGGCCACGTACCGCGACATCGACCGGCTCCGGCGCGAGGTCACCGAGCTCGGCGAGCTGTTCGACGCCGACCGCCTGGCCGAGTGCCCCCACCCGCTCCTTGAGCCGCGCCCAACGAGCGAAGCGAGGCAGCGCCAACACCCGCTCCTTGAGCCGCGCCCAACGAGCGGAGCGAGGCAGCGCGCGTCGAAAGGCTCGGAGGCCGCCCGGGGACCTTGGACGCACGCGGAGGCGCCCGCGGACTTCTTCGCGGCGATGCTGCACGGCATCATCGGGCTTGAGCTGCGGATCACCGACGTCGTGGGCCGGTTCAAGCTGTCGGGCAACCGCACGGAGGTCGACCGCGACGGCGTGGCCACGGGCCTGCGCGACCGCGGCCGCCCCCGCGACCTCGCGGTCGCCGACGCCATGGACGCCGCCACCCCGTTGTTCCCCACTGCTTAGGGAAGCACTGATCAATGCTCCCTAGGGGGCACTGCTTCGCCGTGCTCATTGTGGTTGTTTCCGTTCGATCTGTGCCCGTGATCCCAGGATCGTGCGCGTGAAAGTCAGCATGCTGACTTTGACGCGCACATTGACTTTGTCGCGAGCGCAAAGTGAACGGATGCAGCCACAATGCTCGCTGCCAAGTGGCACGCCGGCTTGAGGCACGACTTCACGTGTTGAGTCGCGCATCCAGCGTGGGGCGTCGCGGCGCGTGTCGCAATCAACGCCGCCGACAAACCGTTACTCAACCGTTACCATCAAACCAGCATAATCGGGCCATAACCTCTTTCAATAAAGGTTACTATGTTCTATAATGGGGGTTATGGAAGAGGCCTCGCTCAGTGCATCCCGGGACGCCGCGGCGCGTCTCGAGGCCGCTGAGTATGCGCG
>DAONOU010000035.1:0-14661 GCA_035409265.1 Arachnia sp.
GTGACGCCGGACTGGAAGATGGCCCTGCTCATCCAGTTCGTGCTGTACCCGCTGATCATGCTGTTCGCGAAGTTCGTGAACCCGTTCCTCGGGACGCTCTTCCCGCAGCCGTGGCTGGCGACGTTCGTGAGCGTCGCGCTCACCATCGTCATCCTGACCTGGGTGCTGATGCCGCTCGGCCACCGGCTGCTCCACCGCTGGCTCGACCCCGTCGAGGGCGCGACGCCTCAGGCGAACCTCCGCGGTGTGGCGACGGTGTTCGCCGGGTTCGCGGTGTACATGACGATCTTCGGCACGGTCGGCTTCCTGCAGCACTGACGGCCAAGGGAATAGCCGCCACCGATCGGGTTGTTATGCGGGCATGAGCGAGATCGAGTTCGGCCTTGACACCTTCGGCGGCGTGACACCCGGCGTCGACGGCGCACCCCTTCACCACGCGCAGGTGATCCGGGATCTCGTCGAGGACGGCGTCGTCGCCGATCAGCTCGGCCTGGACTTCTTCGCGGTCGGCGAGCATCACCGTCCCGACTTCGCCGTCTCCAGCCCGGAGATGGTGCTGTCGGCCATCGCGGCACGCACCGAGCGCATCCGTCTCGGCTCCGCGGTGACGGTGCTGAGCTCCGACGACCCCGTGCGCGTGTTCGAGCGCTTCGCCACGCTCGACGCCGTGTCGGGCGGGCGCGCCGAGGTCGTCGCCGGCCGCGGCTCGTTCATCGAGTCCTTCCCGCTGTTCGGGTACGACCTCCGCGACTACGAGGTGCTGTTCGAGGAGAGGCTCGAGCTGCTCGCCGCGCTGTTGGAGGAGGAGCCGGTGACCTGGAGCGGCTCCACCCGCGCGTCGCTCACCGATCAGCGCGTCTATCCCGAGACCGAGGGCGGCATCCGCGCCTGGGTGGGGGTCGGCGGCAGCCCCGAGTCGGTGGTGCGCACCGCCCGCTACGGATTCGGCCTGTTCCTCGCGATCATCGGCGGCCCGGCGGCGCGCTTCGCACCGTACATCGACCTGTTCGAGCGGTCCCAGGACGAGTTCGGGATCGAGCACCGGCCCATCGCCATCCACTCCCCCGGGCTGATCGCCGAGACCGACGACGATGCCCGCGCGCTCGTCCGCGACGGCTGGTTCGCGACGCGCCGCCGGATGGGCGCTGAGCGCGGCTGGCCGCCGCCGTCGGCCGGTGACTTCGAGCGCGAGATCGAGACCGGCGCCCTCTACGTCGGCTCGCCCGAGACCGTTGCCCGGAAGATCGCCGCAACGCTGACGACCCTGCCCGTGAACCGGTTCGACCTCAAGTACGACCAGCCCGTCTCCCACGCGCACCAGCGCCGCTCGATCGAGCTCTACGGCGAGAAGGTCGTCCCCCTCGTGAAGGACATGCTCGCGTAGGTTCCGTCTCGCGGCGCCGAGGATCACCCGTGCGCACCCGGTCGGGGCGTCTATTCGACGACGGCGAGGCCGGTCGCCTTCGCCGCCTGCTCCAGGGACCCCGCATTCGTGGCGGCACCGATGCCCGCCTTCTCCATCAGCGCGACCGCCTGGCCGGCGCGGTTGCCCGAGCGGCAGTAGACGACGTACTCCGCGTCGGGGTCGAGGTTCGGGAGCTCGGCGGCGAACTGCCCGCCGTTGAAGTCGAGCAGGACGGCCCCCTCAAGGTGGCCGGCGGCATACTCCTCCGGCGTGCGGACGTCGAGGATGACCGCATCCTCACCGAACTCCGGCGCGGCCTCCTCAGCACACCCCGTGAGGCCGAGCACCAACGCGACGACGGCAATGGAGAAACGGAACAAACGGCGCATCTGCCGTCCTTTCAGGTTGGGCGGGCGTAGCAACGAGGCGGGGACAGCCGCCCACGGTGGATACCCCAGGGAGTATAGCCGGGACCGTACGCGCCACGACCGGCCCGCGAGAAGGCTACGCTTTCAGGGTGCTCGACGGAGACCTGATACGCCTCGCTGGCGCCACCCTCAGCCTGCTGGGTCTCGGTGTCGTCATGGGCATCAGCCCGACGCTCATCGCAGTGACGCTGCGCGTCCTGACCAAGATCCCGCGGCCGAATCGGCCGATCGGATTCATGCTCGTCGGCTTGACCGCAGGATCCACGGCACTGCTTCTCGTGCTGCAGATCGTAGATCCTCGCAACTTCGAGGCGCTGCTGAAGCACGACGTCGAAGGCGTGCTGGTTCGCAGGGGCGTCGACCTCACGGCCGGGGCCCTGTTCTTCATCGCCTCCGTGTTCATGTGGATCCGCGCCCGCACACCCCACAGGCCGAGAGCGCCGAAGCGGCCGCCCACCGGGAGCCCCTGGGAGATGGTTCTCATCGGAGCACTGAACGCCGTCGTCAGCGTGAGCGGAGTCGCGACGATGTACCTGACGGCGCGCCTCATCCGCGGCGCGAGCGACAACGACATCCTCCGAGTTGCCGGATACGCCATCTTCGTCCTCGCCTTGGTGTCTCCCTACGTCCTGCTCGCGTGGGTATGGGAGCGCTTCCCGAGGGTGTCAGGACGCCTGTCGGCCTTCTTCGGTCGCCTCGCCGCCGCGGATCTGCGCCCCGCGGAGGCCGCGCTGACATCGCTCGTCGGCGTGATCTTCCTCGGTCTGGGGCTCTGGGGTTAGTGCTCGGCCACCCCGGCGACCCGCGAAGGATGCAGCCCCGGCTGGCGGCCCTGGACCTGTTCGACGCGCGTGGGACGGCCCTGCGCTACCGAAGACTCAGCGGCTGGGGGCCAGGTCGCGAGGCTCAGGTGTCGGCGCCGGGGTGTCCGAGCTGGCGCCAGGCCTCGTAGACGGCGATGGCAGCGGCGTTGGCGAGGTTGAGGGAACGCATCCCGGGGCGCATCGGAATCCGCACCCGTGCGGAGACGCGCGGGTCGGCCAAGACCTCGGCGGCCAGCCCGGTCGGCTCCGGGCCGAACAACAGGACGTCGCCGGGCCGGTAGGCGACCTCGGTGTAGAGACGCTCCGCGCGGGCGGTGAAGGCGAACACCCGGGCAGGCAGCAGCGCGCGGTAGGCGTCTGACAGCGAATCGTGGACGAAGGTGGCCGCCTGGTCGCGGTAGTCGAGGCCGGCTCGGCGCAGCTTGGCTTCGTCCATGTCGAAGCCGAGCGGACCCGCGAGATGCAGTTCCGCGCCGGTCGACGCCGCCAGCCGCATGGTGGTGCCGGTGTTGCCCGGAATCTGGGGCGAGTGGAACAGGATGCGCGGCGGATGGGTCACGGAGTCATCTTGTCACTGCGCCCCGGGCCCGCTCGACTCGCTCGGTTCGCGGGAACGACGCCGCAGTAGGGTGTGCGGGGCTCGAACCCGCGGCCAAAGGATTATGAGTCCTCTGCTCTAACCGGCTGAGCTAACACCCCCAGCGGGGTCAGGATAGCGGGGCCTCGACGGCGCGCGCGAGCTCGGCCAGCCACGCCGCGACTCCCTCCGGGCCCTCGCACAGGACGTCGGCGCGGTGCGCGAGCGCCGGCTGCTCCGCGGAGGCCGCGACGACGGCGCAGGTGGCCAGGCCCTCGGCGCGGAGCTCGTCCAGGACGTCGAAAGCGGGAAGGTCGCCCAGGTCGTCGCCGCACATCGCGACGGCCGACGCCCCCGTCTCACGAACCAGCTCTCGCAGCGCGTCGCCCTTCGTCAGCGACGACGCCCGCAGCTCCAGCACGCTGCGGCCCGGTTCCAGCACCAGTCCGTGGCGCGCCGCGATCGATCCCAGCGGCTCGCGCAGCGCCTCGTACGCGGCGGCGGCGTCGGGGGCCGGGCGCGTGTGCACGCCCAGGGCGCGGCCCTTGTCCTCCAGCCGAACGCCGACGAATCGGGCGTCGGCGAGCAGTTCCTCGATCTCCGGCCTCGCCGCAGCTATCGACGAAGGCACCTCGTGCGGCGTCTCCTCGCCCGTGGCGGCGTCCCAGCGCTCGGCGCCGTACTGCCCCAGCACGACGAGGCGTTCCAGGCCCGGCCGGCCCTCCAGCCGACCCAGCCTCCGCACCGTCGCCACGCCTCTCCCGGTGATGATCGCGATGCCCCCCAGCGCCGGCCCCAGCTGGGCGAAGGCGTCCGCCGTGGCGGGGAGCAGCCGCGAGTCGTCGGGATTGGGGACGATGAGCGCCAGCGTGCCGTCGAAGTCGGTTGCCAGCAGCACCTTCCCCGGCCGGACAGCCGCAGCCTCGAGGAACTGGCCTGCGAACTGTGTCTGCGCGCTGAAACTCGTCATGGCCTCTACTCTGCCAGGCCGCACCACGCGGGCCTGCATCGCTGTAACCGGGTTGTCAGACCGCCTCGCTATGGTTGTGGCGAACCGAGGAGGAGTCCATGGCTTTCAAGGCAGAGTTCGTGGTGGTTGCCAACCGGCTGCCGGTCGACCGCATCGTCGAGGATGGGGAGGTCTCGTGGCGCACGTCGCCCGGTGGCCTGGTGACCGCCCTTGAGCCTGTGATGCGACGGCGCGGAGGCGCGTGGGTCGGTTGGCACGGCGCCCCTGACGAGGAGCTGGATCCGTTCGAGCACGACGGCTACACCGTCATTCCCGTGCCGCTCAGCCAGTCGGAGTACGAGGAGTACTACGAGGGCTTCTCGAATGCCACCCTGTGGCCGCTCTACCACGACACCGTCGCGTTCCCCGAGTTTCACCGCGAGTGGTGGGACGCGTACCTCGCCGTCAACCGCCGCTTCGCGCAGGCGACGGCGGAGGTCGCCGCCGAGGGAGCGACGGTGTGGGTGCAGGACTACCAGCTGCAAATGGTGCCGAAACTGTTGCGCGAGCTGCGGCCGGATCTCAAGATCGGCTTCTTCCTGCACATCCCCTTCCCGCCCGTCGAGCTGTATTCGCAGCTGCCGTGGCGCAAGGAGATCCTGGAGGGACTGCTCGGAGCGGACCTCGTCGGCTTCCAGATCCCGACGGCGGCGGCGAACTTCCGCAGGCTCGTGCGTGCCCGGACCCGGCGGAAGGTCGAGCGTGATCGCGTCACCGTCGACCATGGCGCCTGCTACGCCCGCGCCTACCCCATCTCGATCGACGCCGCGGGCTTCGCCGAGCTGGCGAACTCCCCGGAGGCGATCGCCGAGGCGGACGCCCTCCTCGAGGAGCTCGGCCATCCCCAGCTGGTGCTGTTGGGAGTCGACCGGCTCGACTACACCAAGGGCCTCCGTCAGCGCGTCCGCGCCATCGCCGAGCTCTTCGACGAGGGGCGCCTGGATCCCGCGGAGGCGGTGTTTCTGCAGGTCGCCACACCGTCGCGCGAGCGCGTCGACGAGTATCGGCGACTGCGCGACGACATCGACCAGTTGGTCGGCCGGATCAACTCGGAGGTCGGCGGCGTCGGCCGGCCTCCCATCGTGTACCGCCACGCCGGGTTCCCGCGCCTGACGATGGCGGCGATGTACCGGATCGCCGACGTCATGGTGGTCACCCCTCTGGCCGACGGCATGAACCTCGTGGCCAAGGAGTACGTGGCCTGCCACCCGAACACGAACGGCGCCCTGGTGCTGAGCGAGTTCGCGGGCGCCGCCCAGGAACTCCGTCAGGCCTATCTGGTCAACCCCTACGACCTGAACGGGCTCAAGGAGACCATCATGCAGGCGGCCACCGACCCACGGGCCAAGCGCCAGCGCCGCATGCGCGCGCTGAAGAAGCAGGTGTCAACGCACGATATCGACAAGTGGGCGGACCGCTTCCTCGGTGACCTCGACGCGATCACGACGTCATAGGAACGGTCGCCGCCTGCCGTACGACCACGATCGGTGTACTTAGGTACATCCCCGTACCGAAGGATGCCCCTATAAGCAGGGGGTTATTCGCGACTCCGAAACGCGGCCCAGTACCGTGTTCCCCGAGATGCCACCTACACGGGAACGCCCTGCCGTCCGGGCCACCCACGCCGCGACATGTGAGATGTGTCACGGCTCTGCCAGCGACCTGCGATGCAGCCTCATGTTTCACGTCGCGAACCTCGTGTCGGTCGCCATCGTCGGCGGAGCCATCCTCGTCCTCACCACCGTGGCGATCCTGCTGGTCCGCTTCTTCCGCTGACGGGGGCGCGACCGCGCGGCCTACCTCCCGCGCGGCTGCCGTCCTCTCTCCCCGCAGCTCCGGCCAGGGGGTCGCGCGCGGGTGGTTCGAGACCTGAACCCCTCCCCTCGGGGAGGTTCGGGTTCGGCGCCCTCAGCCGTGGGCTAGCTGAGAGATACGGCCTCGAGACACGCCGAGAATGGCAGCCGTGTCGGCGACGGAGTAGCCCTCCGCGCGCAGTTCTCGAACGACCTCGCGAGAACGCCTGGCGGCCTCACGGGAAGCATCGGCCGCCGCGTCAGTGGCCGCCCTGGCCGCCGCGACATCGGCACCGAGTGTCCCCAACTCGGGGACCACATGGACGACCCAGTCGGTGTGGTCGGTGTCGGGCTCGACAGTGTCGAGATAGTCGCGGACCTGCTGCACGGCCGCGGGAAGGCTCGCGACCTGAGTCCAGCACTCTTCGCCCTTCCATAGCTCCCAGCCGTGCGCCCAGCGCTTGGCGGTAATCGTCAACTCGGTCATGGCTTACTCCTCTCGATTGCCTGCAACGCTTTGCGGGTCAGACCCGGGCTGATCTCGCGCGTCTGAGTGATCGACACCTGAACGTCGCCCTTCGTCCACACTTCATGATCGCCTTTCCCTTGACGAGCCGTGAACCCTGCCGCCCGTAGCAGCTTGACGAGTTCGCGGTATCTCATCGGCTTGACCATGCGACGAGTTTAGCCAGGCTAAACCAGTCGTCAAGGGAATCGCACGACATGACACCGCGTGCCCGTCGTCCACCCGTTCGCGCGCTCGACGGAGTTCCCGGAGGCCCGAGCCTGCAGGCGCCGAAGAGCTTCGCGACGGCCAGCAACTCCAATCCCGCGTCGGGAAAACACGAAAACCCGCATCGACCGTAGTCGACGCGGGTTTCATTGGCTCCCCGGACTGGACTCGAACCAGTAACCCTTCGATTAACAGTCGAATGCTCTGCCAATTGAGCTACCAGGGAATGGCATTGCTGCGCGAGAAAGAACGTTAGCAGAGATGCCCATGCCGATGCCAATCGGCGGCCTGCCTCAGCTGTACTCCGCCCTCAGGCGGTCTGTCTCGGCGACGACGGCGGCGCGCGTGGGCTCGTGGCCCAGGTCGGCGCCGCCTGAGGGAATCGCGTACCAGCGCAGGGTGGAGTCCGCGCCGAGCCCGCGGCGGGCGACGATCTGGACCTGGCCGCGCTCGACGTCGAGCACCGAGCTGACGACCATCGACGCGTTCACACGCTCCCTGAACACCTCCGGGAGGCGGTTGACATCGGTGAGCGCCACCTCGTGCTGCTGGTTGTCGATCGTGCGCCAGCGGAACCGCTGCGACTCCACCTTCCACGACCCGCCGCCGACCTCCGCCCATGGCCACACGGTCCAGGTCTCGCCGCGGCGAAGCGCGAGCTCCTCACGGGTCGCGGCGAGGAGGATGCCCTCGCCCGTCGCGTACGCGAGCACGTCGACGGGATGGCCGACGACGTCGTCGAGGCCGACGAAGAGGGAGCGATCGGGGCGCGAGAACCAAGCCATGCCCCCATTGTGCCGCCTGTGGAAAAGAAGTGTTGTCCGCCGATCCTGTCCACAGATCACCCCTGTGACCTTCCGCCGTCGGCGGGGCGACGGCAGGCTCGCGGCATGCACCATCGATCCGCAGACCTGCCCGTCATCCGTCTCGAGCCCGGCGAGGACACGGCCCTCGCCCGCGCCGTAGAGGCCGGCGTGTACGCCACACACCTCCTCGCGGAACACGGACCGGACTCGCGTCTGGAGCGGGCCGCCGATGCAGGTCGCCAGGCCTCTGACCGCCTCTGGTGGGCGGGCTCGCGGATCGCCGCCCATCTCGCGCATCAGGTGGCGACGACGCAGCGGCTGCCCGTCGACGATCTGCTCCAGGACGCCTACGTGGCGCTCACCGAGTCCGTTCTCCGCTACGACCACGCGCGCGGCATGCGGTTCAGCAGTTTCGTCTACCAGAGCGTGACCCAGGCACTCGTGGAGGCCTACCGCCACCGGCCAGGCACGCTCCCGCCGTCGCGAGGCGACCGCTGGGCGGCCAGCCTCGCAGCGAACGAGCGCAACCGCCTCGCGCTCCTCGGGACGTCCGTCACGCTTGCCGAGGCGGCGAGGGCCGTCGGCGTCTCGACGACCGCCGCCGCCCGCGGCGCGATGACGACGGTCAGCCTGGGCACGGAATGGGCCGACGACCTCTCCGTCGAGGCCGACGACGACCCCATGGGCTGCGGGACCGACTTCCTCGCCCTCCTCCACCCCACGCACGCGCACATCCTCGCCGCCCGCCACGGGATCGGTCGGCCGATGCGGACGCTGGTTCAGCTCGCGACGGAGATGCACCACTCGCCGTCGACGATCGCGCGCTGGGAGCGGGCTGCGCTGGCGGAGGCGCGCACGCTGCTGTCGGCCGAGCGGATGACGATGAGCCGGCCTGAGCCGGTCAGCCGAGCCCGACGGTCAGGAGCTTCTTCCGCTGCATCTCCAGCTCGGTGAGTTCCGCGAACTGCGCCCGGTGACTCGTCGACTCCTTGAGCGGGTCGGTGCGCTGCAGCTTGGACTTCACGTCGGCGATCTGCCGCGTCACCGTCGCCAGCCGCAGCCGCGCCGTGTGTGTCAGGGAGTAGGCGTCATCGGGCTCGCGCAGCAGCGGCTCGACGAGGAGGGCGACGAGGAGCTGCCGGACGAGGTCGTTCGGGGCCTCGGCGCGCAGCCGATCGGTCCAGTTGTCGCCGAACGGCACGGCCTGGATCAGCCGGAAGACCGCCTGGTAGCCGGGATGCGTGAAGTCGCGCTCCTCGACGCCGTTCCACGCGGCGTCGAACGTCAGCGGGTGCTGGAGCATCAGCTTCTCGGTGTCGCGCTCGAGGCGGAGCGCCGGGTCGTCGGCGCGCGGCCAGGCGGGGTCGGCCGCGGGCGGCTCGTCGTCCGGCGGCGGCTCGTGCGGGTCGTGGGCGGGCGCGCGCCGCCCCACCCGGGCGGCCTCCCTGCGCACGTCGTCGACGTCCATCCCCAGCATCCCCGCCAGCTCGCGCAGGTACTGGCTGACGAGCGACTGGTCCCGGATCGCGCCGACGAGCGCCGCGCCCTCGCGCGCCGCGGCGAGCCGGCCGTCGGCCCGGTCGAGGTCGTAGCTCTTGGCGATGTTGCTCATTACGAACCGGTACAGCGGGATCCGCCGGCCGACGAGCTCGCGGACCGCCGCCTCCCCCTGCTCCATGCGCAGGTCGCACGGGTCGAGTCCGCTGGGCTCGACGGCGACGTAGGTCTGCGAGACGAAGTTCTGATCGCCCTTGAACACCTTCAGCGCCGCGGCCTGGCCGGCCAAGTCGCCGTCGAACGTGAAGATGACCTCGCCGTGCAGGCCCGTCGAGGTGCCCATGAGGCGCTGGAGGAGGCGGGCGTGATCGTCGCCGAACGCCGTCCCGCACGACGCCACGGCCGTCCCCACCCCGGACAGATGGGCTGCCATGACGTCGGTGTACCCCTCGACGATCACGGCCTGGGACTTGCGGCCGATCTCGCGCCGCGCGAGGTCGAGGCCGTAGAGCACGTGGGACTTCTTGTAGACCGGAGACTCCGGCGTGTTGAGGTACTTCGCGGGCATCCTGTCGTCGTCGTAGATGCGGCGCGCGCCGAAGCCGAGCACCGCTTGCGCCGAGTCGCGGATCGGCCAGAGCACACGGCCGGTGAAGAAGTCGCGGCCGCGGTCCCTGACCAGGCCCGCGGCCTTCAGGACGTCGTCCTCGAACCCCTTCGCGCGCAGCGTCTGCCGCAGGGCCGAGCCGTGCCGCGGAGCGTAGCCGACGCTGAACTGGAGCGCGTTGGCGCGGTCGAACTGGCGGCCGTGCAGGAAGCGGCGCGCCTCGACGGCCTCCGGGGAGTCAAGCTGCGCGGTGTAGAACTCCTGCGCCGCCTCGTTGGCCTCGAGGATGCGCTTGCGCAGGCCCGGCGCCTGGGTGGGCGTCCCGTCGTCCTCGATCCGCAGCACGATGCCGGCGCGGTCGGCGAGCACCTGGATGGCCTCGACGAAGGACAGGTTCTGCTGGCGCTGCAGGAACGTGATGACGTCGCCGCCCTCGCCGCAGCCGAAGCAGTAGTAGAAGCCCCGCGACGGCGTGACCTGGAAGCTGGGCGTCTTCTCGTCGTGGAACGGGCAGAGCCCCTTCAGCGAGCCGCCGCCCGCGTTGCGGAGCGCGACATAGCCCCCGACCACGTCCTCGATGCGGCTGCGCTCACGGACAGTGGCGATGTCCTCCTCGTTGATCCGGCCCGCCATGAGGCCCGATTGTAGCCACCCCCTATCCTGGCGGCGTGACGGTGGAGATCGGGTGGCCCCTGGCCGTGGCGCTGGGCATCCTGATCGTCGGTGGCGTGGCGGTCTCGGCGGCCGGACGGCTCCCCGTCGCCCGCTCCATCCCGTGGGCCGCCGTCCGCGCGGGCGTCCAGCTTTCGGCCGTCACCCTTGTGGTCGGCTTCGCGCTGCAGCGCGTCGCCTTCGCGCTGGCGTTCGTCGCCGTGATGTTCCTCATCGGCGTCTACACGACGGCTCAGCGCACCGGCCTCAACACGTGGCTGGGTAGGGGTTCCGCGGCATTGGCGATGCTCGCCGGCGCGCTTCCCGTGCTCGTCGTCATCTTCGCCTCGGGCGTCGCTCCCCTCAACGGCCCGGCCATCGTCCCCATCGCCAGCATCCTCGTCGGCAACGTCATGACGGCCCACACGCTCGTCGGCCGCCGGGCCTTCGCCGACCTCCGCGACGGGATCGACCAGTACGACGCCCGCCTCGCTCTCGGCTACTGGCGCTCGCAGGCCATCCACCGGGTCGTCTCGCCCAACCTGCACGAGGCGCTCATCCCCGCGCTCGACCAAACCCGCACCGTCGGCCTCGTCGCCCTGCCCGGCGCCTACATCGGCGTGCTGCTCGGCGGCGGCTCCCCCTGGGCTGCGGCGGCCGCGCAGATCCTCGTCCTCGTAGGGATCAACACCGGTCAGGCCGCGGTCGCGGTGACCGCCCGCCTGCTCATGGCGCGCACCTGGCTGCTTCCCGCAGATCTCAGAGCGCGACTGCGTCCCTAAGCGCCCCGGCCGATGCCGCGAGGCAGGCGCTTCGGGTCCCAGCCGAGCAGGTGCTTCGCGCGCTCGAACGCGAAGCGGTCCGTCATGCCGCCGACGTAGGTGACCGCGCCGCGCACGAGGTCCTCGTCGCGGTACTCCTCCGGCATGGCCGCGGGGTGCTCGAGGTAGTGGTCGACGAGGGCGCGGAGGACCTTTACCACCGTCACCGACTGCGCCACCGACTCCGGGCGCGTGTAGATCCGCTCGTAGTTGAACCGGCGCAGCTCGGCAAGCGCCTCGGCGGTCACCGCGTCCAGGCCGACGACGCCGGTGCGGGCCGTGGTGTCGATGACGCCGTTGATGAACGTCGCCAACTGCTGGCGGCGCGTCACGCCCGCGACCTCACGCACCACCTCCGGGATGTCGCCCACCTCGACGATGCCCGCGGAGATCGCGTCCTCCAAGTCGTGCGCGCAGTACGCGATGCGGTCGGCCCACGACACGATCTCGCCCTCCACCGTCGACGGAGCGGGCCGGGACCAGGAGTGGTTCCGGATGCCGTCGAGCGTCTGCGCGGTCAGGTTCAGGCCGGTGAGCACGACGTCGGCGCCCCACGGGCCGTGGTCGTAGCCGCCCTCGATGTAGGCGTCGAACGCGTCCTCCGAGGCGTGGCCGCCGGGGCCGTGGCCGCAATCGTGGCCGAGCGCGATCGCGTCGGTCAGCGTCACATTCACCCCGATCCCGCGCGCCATCGCGACGGCCGCCTGCGCCACCTCGACGGCGTGCGTCAGCCGCGTGCGCTGGTGATCCGTCGGGTAGACGACGACCTGCGTCTTGCCCGCCAGCCGCCGGAACGCCGCGGAATGCACGATCCGGTCCCTGTCCCGCTCGAAGCACGTGCGGAACTCGTCGGGCTCCTCCTCGACCGCGCGGTCGCCCGCGCCGTCGGAGAACGTGGCCTCGGGGACGTAGAGCGCGCGCTCCAACTCCTCGCGAGCGGCCCGACGGCGCGGGTCGCGCGGGGCGACCCTGGCCGTCGACGACTCGTGCGCGGTGATCACGTCCGCCCCATGACCGTGCATGGTGGTGGCCCAGAGCTTCGCGCGCGGCAGCGGGATGTCGTCGTTCATGTCAGCGCCAACCTACTGCACCCGCGCCGAGACCGGCACGGCCGCGGATCAACGCTCCGAGCGCGCCCTCCACTCCGACTGCCGATTGCCGACGTAGACCTGCCGCGGCCGGTAGATGCGCTGCGCCTCGTTGTCGTTGACCTCCTTCCAGTGCGCGATCCAGCCGGGGGTGCGGCCGATCGCGAACATCACCGTGAACATGTCGACCGGGATACCGATCGCGCGCAGGATGATGCCGGAGTAGAAGTCGACGTTCGGGTACAGCTTGCGCGACGCGAAGTAGTCGTCGGCCAGCGCCGCCTGCTCGACCTCGCGGGCGATGTCCAGCAGCGGGTCGGTGATGTGCATCGCGTTCAGCAGCGAGTCGGCGGCCTCCTTGAGGATCCTCGCGCGGGGGTCGAAGTTGCGGTAGACGCGGTGCCCGAAGCCCATGAGCTTCACCCCGGACCTCCGGTCCTTCGACAGGTTGACGTACTGCTGGGCGGTCATCTCGCCGTCGCGGATCGACTCCAGCATGTCGATCACGCCCATGTTCGCGCCGCCGTGCTTCGGCCCCCACAGCGCGTTGACGCCCGCGGAGACCGACGCGTACATGTTCGCGCCACCGGAGGCGACCATGCGCACCGTCGACGTCGAACAGTTCTGCTCGTGGTCGGCGTGCAGCACCAGGAACATGTTGAGCGCGTGCGCCACCTCGGGCGTCGCCTCGTAGTCGCGGTACGGCACGGAGAACATCATGTGGAGGAAGTTCTCCGCGTAGGGCAGGTCGTAGCGCGGGTAGGCGATGGGCTGGCCGATGTGCGACTTGTACGACGCCGCGGCGATCGTCCGCGTCTTGGCGATGAGGCTCGCCGCCGCCTCCCGGAACCCGTTCGAGTCGGTGAACTGGTGCTCGGGCATGTCGTGACTCTGCAACGCGCTGATCATCGCCGACAGGATGCTCATCGGGTGCGCGTTGGCAGGGAAGCCGTCGAAGTGCTTGCGCATGTCGCGGTGCAGCGCGGAGTTCTCCGTGAGCAGGTCGCGGAACTCGTCGCGCTCCTCGTCGTCTGGCAGTTCCCCGAAGATCAGCAGCTCCGCGGTCTCGATGAAGCTGGAGCGCGCCGCGAGGTCCTCGATCGGCACGCCGCGGTAGCGCAGGATCCCCTTCTCGCCGTCGATGAAGGTGATCGCCGACTGGCACGATCCCGTGTTGCCGTAGCCGTCGTCGAGCGTGATGAGCCCGGTCTGCGAGCGGAGCTTGGAGATGTCGATCCCGCGTTCACCCTCGGTCCCGGTCACCACGGGCAGCGTGTAGTCCACGCCGTCCACAGTCAGGGTCACGAAGTCCGTCATAGTGCGTCTCCCGTCCCGGGCCCGCGGGGTGCGAGCCGCGTTGCGGGAAATCTAGTGGGTGGCCCGACGGCGGAAGCCACCGGGGTCGGCTACCCGCCCGAGACGTCGAGCTCGGCGTCGCTCAGGTCCAGCTCGCAGCCGGACGTGTCGTCGTACCAGCCGTGCGGGAGGACGACCTTGCCGCGGGGGGATCCCTGGCGTCCACGGGGGGTGCCCAGCTCCGCGACGGGGAACTCGGCGTCTGCGTCCAGTTGGCCGACCAGGTCCTCCAACTCGGCGAGGGTCGACACCATCGCGAACCGACGGCGCAGCTCGCCGACGGGGTATCCCTTGAAGTACCACGCCATGTGCTTGCGCAGGTCGGTGAGGCCGTGGCGCTCGCCCTGGAGGCCGGCGAGGAGCTCCGCGTGCCGCAGCAGCATCCGCCCCACCTCGCCAAGGCTGGGGCGCAGCCGCAGCTCCTCGCCGCGGAAGGCGGCGGCCAGGTCGCCGAACAGCCAGGGCCGGCCCAGGCAGCCGCGGCCGATCACGACGCCGGCGCAGCCCGTCTCGGCCATCATGCGCAGCGCGTCCTCGGCCTCCCAGATGTCGCCGTTGCCGAGCACCGGGATGCCGACGGCGTCCACCAGCTCCGCGATCCGGGCCCAGTCGGCCTCGCCGGAGTAGGCCTGCTGGACGGTGCGGCCGTGCAGCGCGATGGCCGCGGCGCCCTCCTCCTCGGCGATCCGCCCGGCGTCGAGGAACGTCTCGTGTTCCCCGTCGATGCCGATCCGGGTCTTGATGGTGACCGGCACCCCGAACTCGTCGGCGGCGCGCACCGTCTCGCGGACGATGGCCCGCAGCCGGTCGCGCTTGTACGGCAGCACTCCCCCGCCACCCTTGCGGGTCACCTTGGGGACGGGGCAGCCGAAGTTGAGGTCGATGTGGTCGACGGCGTGGTCGCGGGCGAGGATGCGCGCGGCGTCGGCCATGACGTCCGCGTCGACGCCGTACAGCTGGACGGACCGCGTGGCCTCCCCGGGATCGAAGGCCAGCATGTCCGTGGTCTTCTGGTCGCCGACGACGAGCCCGCGCGACGTGATCATCTCGCACACGTACAGCCCCG
>DAONOU010000036.1:0-14501 GCA_035409265.1 Arachnia sp.
ACATGGGCCTGATCGCCGGCATCGACATCGGCAACGCCAGCACCGAGGTGGCGCTCGCCGAGCTCGACGGCGACCGGCTGCACTTCCTGGCCAGCTCGACCATCCCCACCACCGGCATCAAGGGCACCGACGCCAACCTCGTCGGCATCTTCCAGGCCCTGCAGGTCGCCCTGAAGGAGGCGGGCAGGGTCACCGCCGACCTCGAGCTCGTGCGCATCAACGAGGCCGCCCCCGTCATCGGCGACGTCGCCATGGAGACCATCACCGAGACGATCATCACCGAGTCGACGATGATCGGCCACAACCCCGCCACCCCCGGCGGCCTCGGCATCGGCGTCGGCACCACCGTCGCCATCGACGACCTCGGCGCCGCCGCCCCCGGCGTGCCCTACATCGTGGTCGCCGACAGGACGCACTCCTACGACCGGATCGCGGCCGCGCTGAACGACGTCGTCGGGCGGCTCGAGGTCACCGGCGCCATCCTGCAGCTGGACGACGGGGTGCTCGTCCATAACCGGCTCCGCAGGAAGATCCCCATCGTCGACGAGGTCGGCCTGATCGAGAAGGTGCCGCTCGGCATGCTCGCCGCCATCGAGGTGGCGGAGGCCGGGCGGATCGTCGAGACGCTGGCCAACCCGTTCGGCATCGCCACCCTCTTCGGGCTCGACGCCGAGGACACCAAGCAGGTCGTCCCGCTCGCCCGCTCGCTGGTCGGCAACCGGTCCGCGGTGGTCATCAAGACCCCGAAGGGCGACGTCCAGGAGCGGCGGATCCCCGCGGGCAGGCTCACCGTGCACGGCGCGGGAAGCAGGGCCGAGGTCGACGTCGACCGCGGCGCCGAGGAGATCATGGCCGCGGTCGCGAAGGTGCGCCAGGTCGACGACGTCACCGGCGAGCCCGGCACCAACGTCGGCGGCATGATGGAGAAGGTGCGCGTCACGATGGCGCAGCTCACCAACCTCAGCCCCCGCGACGTCTTCATCACCGACCTCCTCGCCGTCGACACCCAGGTGCCGCGCGAGGTCGCGGGCGGCATCGCCAACGAGTTCTCCATGGAGGCCGCCGTCGGCATCGCCGTCATGGTCAAGACCGACCGGCTGCAGATGCAGCGCATCGCCGCGCACCTGGCAAGCGAGCTGGGCATCGCCGTCGAGGTGGGTGGCGTCGAGGCCGACATGGCCATCCGTGGCGCGCTCACCACGCCCGGCACCGCGGCCCCGATCGCCATCCTCGACATGGGCGCGGGTTCCACGGACGCCTCCGTGATGAGGGTCGACGGGACGGGGGAGTCCATCCACCTCGCCGGCGCCGGCAACATGGTGACGCTCATGATCCAGTCCGAGCTGGGGCTGCCCACCTTCGACCTCGCCGAGGACCTCAAGCGCTACCCGCTGGCGAAGGTCGAGACCGTGTTCAACATCCGCCACGAGGACGGCACGGTCCAGTTCTTCGACGAGCCGCTCCCGCCACAGGCCTACGCCCGCGTCGTCATCCTCAAGCCCGAGGGCATGGTCCCGCTCGACCTCAACCTCCCCGTCGAGACCATCCGTCAGGTGCGCATCCGCGCCAAGGAGCGCGTCTTCGTCACCAACGCCCTGCGCGCCTTGCGCCGGGTGAGCCCCACCGACAACGTGCGCGACATCGACTTCGTCGTGCTGGTGGGCGGCTCGGCGCTCGACTTCGAGATCCCGCAGCTGGTCACGGCCGCGCTCGCCGAGTACCGCGTCGTCGCCGGCCGCGCCAACATCCGCGGCACCGAGGGCCCCCGCAACGCGGTGGCCACCGGGCTCGCGCTCAGCTGGGCGGACCACATATGAGCCCCGCGAAGCCCACCCCGCCCGCCATCCTCCTGCACGCCGACCGGCGCACCCCCGAGGGTGCCTTGACGACGCTGCTGCTCGGCATCGAGGAGGAGGGGGTGCCCGTCGAGGTGCACCACCACGACGAGGCCAACCCGTTGGTGCTCGCGCACGACGCCGCCGTGGCGTCGCGGCTCGGCATCGGCGTCGGGGTGGCGCTCGAGTACGTCGTCATCACCACCGAGAAGCTTCCCGAGGGGCGCCCCTACATCGCGGCCCTCCTCGGGGAGGCGGACCGGATCGTCGGGTCGAACGCGGCCCGGATCGTCAAGCGCATCCCGCTGCGCCAGGAAAGGAACCGATGATGCAAGCACTGGGACTGATCGAGGTCGTCGGCCTCGCCGCCGCCTGCGAGGCGGCCGACGTCGCCTGCAAGACGGCGAACGTCGAGTTGGTGGGCTACGAGCTCGCCAAGGGCGGCGGCTACGTCACCATCAAGGTCGTCGGCAACGTGGGCGCGGTCAACGCCGCCGTCGACGCCGCGTCCGCCGCCGCCGGGCGGATCACCCGGGTGGTGAGCAGGCTCGTGCTCGCCCGGCCGAGCGACCAGGTCGAGCCGCTCGTCTACTCGACGGCCACCGTCGGCTACGAGGCCCCCAAGCCCGAGCCCGTCGTCGCCGACGAGCCGCCCGCCGAGCCGGCCAAGGCCGCCCGCGCGAAGCCCGCGCCCAAGGCGTGATCATGACCGAGACGCAGCTGATCTCGACGATCGTCGACCGGGTCCTCGCCAAACTGGACGAGGCCAACCCCGCGCGCGTGATCGTCGGCATCTCCAACCGGCACCTCCACCTGAACGACGAGGACTTCCGGGTCCTCTTCGGCTACCCGGAGCCCCGGGTGCGCAAGTACGTGCGCCAGCACGGCGAGTTCGCCGCCGAGGAGACGGTGACCCTGCACGGGCCGCGGGGGAGCATGCAGCGCGTGCGCGTGATGGGGCCGAACCGGTCCGCGACGCAGGTCGAGCTCAGCCGCACCGACTGCTTCGCCCTCGGGATCAAGGCCCCGATGGCGCAGTCCGGCCACCTGGACGCCGCAGGCCCCATCGAGATCGAGGGCCCCGCCGGGCGGGTGACCAAGGAGCACGCCGTCATCGTCGCCGGGCGCCACATCCACATGGGCCCGGACGACGCCGCCAAGCTCGGCCTCGTGGACCAGGACCGCGTCAGCGTCGTCTTCGACGGCGAGCGCGGCGGCCGCCTCGACCACTTCCTCGTGCGGGTGAAGGACTCCTACATCCTCGAGCTGCACCTGGACACCGACGAGGGCAACGCCATCGGCGCCAAGACCGGCGACTACGTCACGATCTGCCGAGGCTGATCCCCATGCCGACCCCCGCGTCCTCCCTCGCCCGGTTCGCCCGCCAGGTGCGCACCGGCAAGACGGCGACGCCCAAGGGCGCCGTCCGCCTCGGGGTCGACCTGGGGACCGGCAACATCGTGCTCGCCGCCGTCGACGCCAGGAACCGGCCGGTCGGCGGCGCCTGGGTGCGCTCGACGGTGGTTCGCGACGGCGTCGTGGTCGACTGGGCGGGAGCCGTCGGCGCGGTCCGCCGGCTTCGCGACGACCTCGCGGGGCGCCTCGGCGTGGCGTTCCGGGAGGCCGCCGTCGCCGTCCCGCCGGGCATCGACCCGGGCACCGCGAAGGTGTTCACCAACGTGCTGGAGGCCTGCGGCTTGGAGGCGGCCGAGGTCGTCGACGAGCCCGTGGCAGCGGCCACCGCGCTCGGCGTCGCCGACGGCGTGGTCATCGACGTGGGCCACGGCACCACGGGCGTCTCCGTCCTCCGCGACGGGGTCGTCGTCCGGTCCGTCGACGAGGCCACCGGCGGCCACCACATGACGCTGGTGCTCTCCGGCGGGCTGCGGATGGAGTACGAGGAGGCCGAGGCGCTGAAGCGGGAGCCCGCGGAGGCGGGCCTCGTGATCGGCCTCATCCGCCCCACGCTGGAGAAGATGGCCACGATCGCCGCCCGCGCGACGACGGACCAGGCCGACCTGCCCGTCTACCTCGTCGGCGGCTCGAGCTCCTTCGCCCAGGCGCCGTCGATCTTCGAGGCGGTGCTCGGGCGGCCCGTCAGCCGGCCCGACGAGCCCCTCTTCCCCACCCCGCTCGGCACCGCAATGAGGAGGAACCGTGACTGAGTCAGAGCTCAGGGAGCTGATCCGCGGCATCGTCGCCGAGGTGCTCGCCGCGCAGGCGCCGCGCTCGGAGGCCCCGCGGCCGAATGCGCAGGACTCGCGGCCGAACGCGCTGGTGCTGTTCAGCGGCGCGCTGCTCGGCTTCGACACCGCCGTCGCGTCGCTGAAGCGGCTGGTCGGCGACGTGAACCTCAACTGGACGCAGACGCCGAGCGCCGAGCGCATCCTCGACCAGGCGAAGATCGCCGAGATCGGGATGGTGCACGCGTCGGAGTCGCTCGTGCAGGCCCACGACATGCTGATCCTCCCCAACGCCACCGTGAACCTGATCGCGAAGGTCACCCACGGCGTCGGGGACTGCCTGGCCTCCAACGTGCTCGCCGAGTTCCTCATGAGCAACCGCCCCGTCGTCGTCGCCGTCAACGCCGCCTGCCCGGACAGCGCGGACAAGCGCGGATGGTTCCCCGAGATGCCGGCGGGGTACCAGGAGATGCTGCGCGCGAACCTGGCGACGCTGAAGTCGTTCGGCGCGCGGCTCACCACCACCGAGCGGCTGGACCACGCCGTCCGGACGGTCCGCCGCCCCACCGAACAGCTGCGCCCGCCGGCGACCGCGGCCGTGGCGTCGGTCCCGGCGGCCTCGGCACGCCCCGCCGACGCCTGCGCCGACTGGGTCGGCGACTACCCCGACGAGACCATGGCGCACCCGCCGGTGGGGTGCGCCGCGAGGGTCGTCGACGAGTCCCTCATCCGGGGGACCGCGCCGGGCAGCGTGCTGTGCGTCGGGCGCGCCGCCCTGATCACACCCCTGGCCCGCGAGGCCGCCGCCGCGCGCGGCATCACGATCGAGAAGGTTGGCTGAGATGTATCTGGCACAGGTGATCGGCACGGTGGTGTCGACGAGCAAGGACGAGCGCCTCGTCGGGTTCAAGCTGCTGCTGACCCGCAGGCTGACGGAGGAGGGGCTGGTCACCGGCACCCCGGAGGTGTGCGTCGACACCGTCGGCGCTGGCACGGGCGAGACCGTCATCGTGACCAAGGGCTCCTCGGCCCGGTTCGCCGCCGACCGCCGCGAGGCCCCGATCGACTCCACGATCGTGGGCATCGTGGACACGGTCGAGATCGACGGGCGCTAGCCATGCCCGCCGTCTACACCCGCACGGGAGACAAGGGGGCGACCGGCCTGTTCGGCGGCTCCCGGGTCGCGAAGCAGAGCCTGCGCGTGGAGGCCTACGGCACCGTCGACGAGGGCAACGCCGCCCTGGGCGAGGCCAAGGCGGGCCTGGAGCCGGGGCCGTGGCGCGACCGGATCCACGAGATCCAGCAGCGGCTGTTCGTGCTCGGCGCCGAGCTCGCCTCCGACGAGAAGGGCGCCGCGATCCTCGGTAACAAGATCTCCGACCGCGACATCGAGCTGCTCGAGCGCCTGATCGACGACTGCCTGGAGATCACCGGCCCGCAGCGCGCCTTCGTGGTGCCCGGCCGGGATCCCGTTTCGGCCCGCTTCCACCAGGCCCGCACCGTCGTGCGCCGCGCGGAGCGCCGCACCTTGACGCTCTCGGAGCACGAGGCGGTCCGGCCGGAGCTGATCAGGTACCTCAACCGGCTCTCCGACGCGGTCTACGCGCTGGCCCGGCTGACCGAGACCTGGCACGACCAGGCCCGGGTCGAGGAGGTCGTCCGGGCCGCCGTCGAGAAGTTCGCCCCGCGCGTGCCGTCCGCGCCCTCATCCTCGACGCCGCCCGCCCGGTGGGGCGCGATGCGCGAGCACGCCGAGCTGGGCGGCGGCGAGGTCGCCCTCGCGCTGGCCCAGCGCCTCGCAGCCGCGGCCGAGGAGCGCGCGGCCGCCATGGGCGTGCCGATGGTGATCGCCGTCGTCGACACCGCGGGCAACCCCGTGCTGCTGCACCGCATGCCGGGCTCGCTGCTCGCCAGCCTCGAGATCGCGCCCAACAAGGCGTGGACCGCCAACGCGTTCAGGAACACCACGGCCGCGCTCGGGGCGCTGGCCGCCGAGGGCGGGCCGCTTCCCGGCCTCGCCAGCGGGAACTCCGGGCGCGTCGTCCTCTTCGGCGGCGGCGCACCCCTGACCGTCGACGGCGCCGTCATCGGCGCCCTCGGCATCTCCGGCGGCACCGTCGAGGAGGACGTCGTCGTACTCAACCACTGCATGGAAACCGTGATAGGAGCAAGGAAATGACGATCGACCCGGCACTGCTTGAGGCGGCCATCCGCGAGATGCTGGCCGCGATCCCCGCGGCCCAGTCGGCGGCCCCTGCCGCACCGCGGGGCGACGGCGTCTTCGCCGACATGGACGACGCCGTGGAGGCCGCCGTCGCCGCGGCCGCCGCCTACCGGTCCTGCACCATGGCCGACCGGCGCCGCTTCGTCGGCGCGATCCGCGAGGTGATGCTGAGGCCCGAGCACCTGGACCACATGTCGGCCCAGGCCGTCATCGAGACCGGCATGGGCGACGTCGCGCACAAATACCTGAAGAACAAGGTGGCCGCGGAGGCCACGCCCGGCGTCGAGGACCTCGAGACGTCGGCGTGGTCCGGCGACGGCGGCCTCACCACCGTCGAGTACTCGGCCTACGGCGTCATCGGGGCCATCACCCCGACGACGAACCCGACGGAGACCGTCACCTGCAACGCGATCGGCATGCTGGCCGCCGGCAACGCCGTCGTGTTCAGCCCACACCCGCGGGCCAAGAGCCTGACGCTGTGGCAGGTCCAGACGCTGAACCGCGCGCTGCGCGAGGTCGGCGCGCCCGACAACCTGATCGTCACCGTCGCCGAGCCGTCGATCGAGAACACCAACAAGATGATCGCGCACCCGGGGGTCAAGATGCTGGTCGCGACCGGCGGCCCGGGCATCGTCACGACCGTCCTCAGCTCCGGCAAGAAGGCCATCGGCGCCGGCGCGGGCAACCCGCCCGTCGTCGTCGACCAGACCGCCGACATCGCGCACGCGGCCAAGTGCATCGTCGACGGCGCCACCTTCGACAACAACGTGCCCTGCACGGCGGAGAAGGAGATCATCGCGGTCGACGCCATCGCGGACCTGCTGAAGTTCAACATGCTGAAGAACGGCGCCTACGAGGCGACGGCCGACGAGGTGCGGCGCCTCGAGGGGCTGGTGCTGAACGCGAAGGGCACCGGGCCCGACACGGGCTGGGTCGGCAAGCCCGCGGCCGAGATCCTGCGCGCCATCGGCGTCGAGCCCCCGGTGGGGGTGCGGCTGATCGTCGCCGAGCTGCCGGCCGACCACCCGTTCGTGGTGCACGAGCTGATGATGCCGGTGATCGGCCTGGTGCGGGTGCCGGACGTCGACGCGGCGATCGCGCTCGCCGTCGAGCTGGAGCACGGCAACCGGCACACGTCGATCATGCACTCGCGCGACGTGAAGGCGCTGACCAGGATGGGCCGGGAGATCCAGACGACGATCTTCGTCAAGAACGGCGCGTCGTTCAACGGGCTGGGCATCGGCGGCGAGGGGTTCCCGACCTTCACGATCGCCGGGCCGACGGGCGAGGGCCTCACCCGCACGCGCAACTTCGCGCGCGTCCGGCGCTGCGTGCTGGTCGACGACCTGAACGTCCGCTGATGCCCGGCAGCCCGCTGCGGGTGGCCGTCACGGGGGCCGCCGGGCAGATCGGCTACGCGCTGCTCTACCGGCTGGCCTCGGGCGACCTGCTCGGCGACCGCCCCGTCGAGCTGCGGCTCCTGGAGGTGCCCGGCGCGCTGAAGGCGCTCGAGGGCGTCGTGATGGAGCTCGACGACTGCGCGTTCCCCGCGCTGAGGGGGATCGAGATCGGGTCGGACCCCCGCCGGGTGTTCGACGGCGTGAGCCTTGCCATGCTCGTCGGCGCGATGCCCCGCAAGGCGGGCATGGAGCGCGCGGACCTGCTGCAGGCCAACGGCGCGATCTTCTCGGAGCAGGGGGCCGCGCTCGCGGCGTCGGCGGCCTCCGACCTGCGCGTCGTCGTCACGGGCAACCCCGCCAACACCAACGCCTACATCGCTTACCGGAACGCCCCCGGGGTCCCCAGGGAGCGGTTCACGGCGCTGACGCGGCTGGACCAGAACCGCGCCGCGGCGCAGCTGGCCGCCAAGGCGCGCTGCCGCGTCGGCGACGTCACCCGGATGACCATCTGGGGCAACCACTCGGCGACCCAGTACCCCGACGCGTTCAACGCGCGCATCCGTGGCATGGCCGCGGACAGGTGGATCGCCGACGACGCGTGGATCAACTTCGACTTCATCCCGCGCGTCGCCAAGCGCGGCGCGGAGGTGATCGCGGCCCGCGGGCTGTCGAGCGCGGCGTCGGCGGCGAACGCCACCATCGAGCACGCCCGCGACTGGCTGCGCGGCACGCCCGCCGGCGACTGGGTGTCGATGGGCGTGCCGTCGGACGGCTCCTACGGCGTGCCCGACGGCCTGGTGTCGTCGTTCCCCGTCACCTGCGCGGGCGGCGACTGGAGCATCGTGCGCGGCCTGCCGCTCAGCGCGTTCGCCCGCGCGAAGATCGACGCCTCCGTGGCGGAGCTTCAGGCCGAGGCCGTAGAGGTCGCCGCCCTCGGCCTGCTCCCCTGAGTTACTGCACGTCCTGCACGAGCTCGACGGGGGTGCCGTCGGGGTCGCGGAGATAGGCGACGATGTTGCCCGCCCACGGGCCGCTGGGCACGACCTGCGGCTCGGAGTTGAACGCGACGGTGTCCTTCAGCCGCTCGTAGAGCGCGCGGACGTCGTCGACGTTCAGCGCGATGTGCATGGCGCCGACGTCGCGGTTCGGGCGGTCGTTGGCCTTCTTGCCCTCCGGCGTCTTGTACTCCAGCAGCTCCAGCACCGTGCCGTCGTCCATGGTCAGGAAGGCGACGTCGATGACCGCGTCCTTTTCGGCGACGAGCGCGCTCAGCCAGTCGCCCTGGATGGTGAACACCCAGTCGGCCGGCGGCTCGCCGAAGCCGAGGCTGGTGTAGAACGCGATGGAGCGCTGCAGATTGCCTACCGTGATTCCCACGTGGTTGAGGAGACCCATGAGGTTGTGCCCTTCCTAGCGACGTCGATGTGAAGCGTTCTAAGTGTAGTGCTCCGTCGCGCTCGAAGGTGCGGATCGGGACGGGGCAGTAGACGGGATGAGTGACGACCCCGTGGCGCCCTCTTGTGGGTGGCGAACGCTACCCTCGGGTGTCATGACCCGGCGGATCCTGCACCTCGACCTGGACGCGTTCTTCGCGGCCGTCGAGCAGCGCGACAAGCCGTCGCTGCGGGGCAAGGCCGTGGTCGTCGGCGGGGCCGGGCCGCGCGGCGTGGTCGCGACGGCGTCCTACGAGGCGCGCCGGTTCGGCGTCCGCTCGGCGATGTCCGGGGCGGAGGCCCGGCGGCGGGCCCAGCACGCGGCGTTCCTCGGCGGGCGGTTCGAGGCGTACCGGGAGTCGTCGCGGATCGTGATGGGACTGCTGCGGGAGGTGTCGCCGCTTGTCGAGCCGCTGAGCCTCGACGAGGCCTTCGTCGACCTCGCTCCCGCGGGCTGGGCGGAGGACGAGCTCCCGGACCGCGTCGCCTGGCTGCGGCGCGAGCTGACCGAGCGCACGGAGGGGCTGACGGCGTCGGTGGGGGTGGGGACGTCGAAGTTCCTCGCGAAGCTCGCCAGTGAGGCGGCCAAGCCCGACGGCGCGCGCATCCTGGACCCCGCCGACGAGCTGGGCTTCCTCGCGCCCATGCCGGTGCGGGCGATCCCCGGGATCGGGCCGGCGACGGAGCAGCGGCTCGTCGCGATCGGGTGCTACACCGTCGAGGACCTGCGCGCCGCGGACCGCGCCGAGCTGGTCCGCGAGCTGGGATCGGCCGCGGGCAACGGCCTGGCGGAGCTGGCCTGGGGGCGCGACGACCGCCGGGTCGAGTCGCGGCGAGACCCCAAGTCGATCTCGACGGAGGACACGTTCGCCACGGACCTCACGGACCGCGCCCAGCTGGAGGCGATCCTGATGCGCGACGCCGCGGCGGTCGCCGGACGCCTGACCCGGGCCGGCCTCTTCGCCCGGACGGTCACGATCAAGGTGCGCTTCCCTGACTTCTCGACCCGGACCATCGCGCGGAGCCTCGGCGGGGCGACGGACGCCGTCGACACCATCACCGCGGTGGGCCTCGGCCTGTTGCGGGAGGTCGACGTCCGCGTCGGCGTCCGCCTGCTGGGCATTGGGGTGAGCGGGTTCGCGACGGCGGCCCAGGAGAGCCTCTTCGGCGAGGAGCCGGAACGGGCGGAGGCGTCGTCGACCACGCGGGAATCGGCGGAGCTGAGCGGCGTCCGCGGCCACGGCTGGTTCCCCGGCGCCGACGTCGTCCACGACGACCACGGCCGCGGCTGGGTCTGGGGCGCCGGCCTGGGCCGGGTAACGGTCCGGTTCGAGACGCGGGCGTCCGGCCCCGGCCCCATCCTCACGCTCGCCGCCGACGACCCCGCCCTCCACGCCGTCGGCATCGAGCCCCTCGCCCGGGCGCTGGCCCACGGCGACGAGCAGGACGAGGCCCTCGCAGACGAGGACTGACGCTAGACTTGGCGGGCCCGATGCGGGCGAGCCGAAGTGGTGGAATTGGTAGACACGCAGGATTTAGGTTCCTGTGCCCCCGGGCGTGAGGGTTCAAGTCCCTTCTTCGGTACGGGCGAGGCTACCTTGCCTCAAGTGGGAATCGGCCGACCACGTCGTAGTGGCGGCCGACCTGGCGCGACTCGATCAGCACGAGCTCCTCGGCCGTCCACTCCCACACCGGGAACGACGACAGCACCTCCAGCCAGCGCTTGGCGGCGACCCCTCGGTGGTGCCGCGCGAGCGTCAGGTGGCCGACGTAACGGGCGCCGTCGACCTCGACACCGGCCCGGGTCGCGGCCGTCCGCGACGCCGCAGCCAGCGCGCCCAGCGCCTCTTGTCCCGTCCCGACGGCGAGAGCCAACACCCGCGCCTTCACCGGGTCGGGGAAGGTGACGCCGCCCGCCAGCGCGAGCGGAAACGGCGCGGCTCGCGCCGCGACCTCGGCCAGGTTCTCCTCGAGCGCGTCCAGCCGGTAGCGGTCGACGCTCGCCATGAACGCCGTCGTCACGTGCCATCCGTCCGGGCGCGTCCAGCGGAGGGAGGAGTCGGCGTCGCGGCGCGGATCGAGCAGCCTGTCCAGCTCGTCGACGACCTCGCGCGGAGGAAGGACGGCGGTGAACATGCGCGCTCCCATGCCCCTCAACCTACCGGAGGAAACTGACGGATAACTGCGGCGAGATGCTCCGCACACACCCCTTTTCGCCGGAATCCCGAACTGGCCGCACTTTCCCGTCACGCATAGTCGGTCCAGCGCTCGCCGACGGGGGTGGCGGTCAGTGCCCCGGCGGAGAGCGTGGCGAGCGCGGTGTCCAGCTCGTCGGCGAGGGCCGAGGGGACAGCGACGGCGATGTGGGCGCGGTCGGTCCACTCCACGCCGTCGACGATCACGGGCGCCCCGCTCGGCAGCACGAGGCCGCGGAGCTGGTCCTCGACCTGGCCCGCGGCGGCGAAGTCGACGTCGACCCGGAACAGCCCGGTCAGCCGAACCTCGCGCGTTCCGACGGCGGACGCGGCCTGCGCGACGGCGTCGGTGTAGGCGCGCACCAGGCCGCCCGCGCCGAGCTTGACCCCGCCGAAGTAGCGGGTGACGACGGCGACCACGTCGGTCAGGCCCATGCGCTGGAGCGCGGTGAGCATGGGGACGCCCGCGGTGCCCGCAGGCTCGCCGTCGTCGGAGCTGCGCGCGGTGCGGCCGTCCGGGCCGA
Organism: Arachnia sp.; assembly: GCA_035409265.1. Lineage (GTDB taxonomy): Bacteria > Actinomycetota > Actinomycetes > Propionibacteriales > Propionibacteriaceae > Arachnia. The sequence continues at coordinate 11,795 of DAONOU010000036.1, forward strand.
GGACGAAGGCCGAGCAGTGGTGCCGCGCGTCGAAGTAGGTGGAGCGCTGCTCCTCGACCACGGCGCGCGCCTGCTCCTCTGTGGTCACCCGGCGGATGCGGGTGAGGAAGCGGGAGCGCTTGATCTCCAACTCGACGTCCGTGCCGTCGCCGGGCGCGGCGTCGATGGTGAGGAAGCGGTCAGACACCGAGCTCGCGGCGCAGCTTCGCCACGTGGCCCGTGGCCTTGACGTTGTACTGCGCGACGCGGATCTGGCCCTTGCCGTCGGCATCGATGTCGATCACGAAGGTGGAGCGCAGCACGCCCTCGATCTCCTTGCCGTACAGCTTGCGGAGGCCGTAGGCGCCGTAGAGGTTGAGGACGTCCTTGGCGGGGTCGGCCAGCAGGGTGAAGCCCAGGTTGGAGCGCTCGGCGAACTTCGCGAGCTTCTCGACCGGATCGGGGGAGCAGCCGAGGACGACGTAGCCGGCGTCCTGGAACGCGGGCATGGCCTCGGAGAAGTCGACGGCCTGCGTGGTGCAGCCGGGCGTCATGGCGGCGGGGTAGAAGTAGAGGATGACGGTGCGGCCCGCGTAGTCGGAGAGGGAGACCTCAGCGCCGTCCTGGGTGGGCAGCGTGAACGCGGGCGCCGTCGATCCGGCCGTCAGTCGAGCAGTCATGCCGGACAGTGTATCCGGGCTCGCCGGCCGGCTGTTCAGGGCTACGCGTGCGTGCGCCTCGCGACGGCTAGGCTGTGGGTGACTTTGAGGAGGGCCACCGATCATGGGCAACCGAACCGTGGAGCAGATCCGCGCCGATCTCGCCGCAAACCGGGCGAAGCTGGTCGACGTCACCACCGAGACGGTGGAGGCGCTCAAGCCGCAGAACATCGCCCGCGAGTCCGTCTCCCAGGCCAAGCAGTTCGCGCGCACCGAGTTCGACAACGCCACCTCGCAGTTCCGCGACGAGACCGGTGGATGGCGCCGCGACAAGCTTCTGCTGATCGGCGGGGCGGTGCTGGGCGCCGTCGTGTTCGCCGTCGTGCTCTCGCGCGTCTCGAACCAGCGCCAACTGAACACCGCGGCCCGCAAGGCCCTCGAGGCCAGCCGCGCATGAGCGAGCAGCCGCTGGCCATCCGCATGCTGCACGACCGCGTGCTCGTCGATCCCGACGCGGGCTCCTCAGAGCGGCGCAGCGGCGGGGGCATCCTGATCCCCGCGACCGTGCAGATGGGGCGCCGGCTGTCGTGGGCCAAGGTCGTGGCGATCGGGCCGAACGTCCGCTCGGTAGAGGCGGACGACCGTGTGCTGTTCGATCCGGAGGAGCGCGCGGAGGTCGAGCTCCAGTCGAAGACCTACGTGCTCCTGCGGGAGCGCGACATCCACGCCGTGGCCTCCGGAGTCGTCGTCGACGGCGGCATGGGCCTCTATCTATAGAAGGGATTCGCGATGTCGCGAGTTGTCGTCGTCGGGTCGCTGAACGTCGACCTGCATTTGTTGCTCGAACGCCACATCCTGCCGGGAGAGACGCTGCTGGCTGGGGGTGGGACCTTCTCTCCGGGCGGTAAGGGAGCCAACCAGGCGTGCGCCGCCGCGCTCGCGGGCGCGCCGACCACCCTGCTGGGTGCCCTCGGCGACGACGCCGCCAGCTCGGTCGCGACATCGCGGCTGGAGGAGGCCGGGGTCGACCTCAGCCGCGTCGTGCGCGCGCCGGGGCCCAGCGGGCTCGCCGTCGTGAGCGTCGATGCGCAGGGCGAGAACACCGTCGTCGTGGTTCCGGGCGCGAACGCGCTGGTCACGCCGGAGATGGTCGCGGGGTGGGCCGAGGAGATCGAGACGGCCGACGTCGTGGTCCTGCAGGGCGAGATCTCCGCGGAGAGCGACCTGGCAGCCACGCGCCTGGTGAAGGGCAGGCTCGTGGTGAACCTCGCCCCGGTGATCCGGGTCGACCCGGCCGTGCTGCTGGCCGCGAACCCGTTGGTCGTGAACGAGCACGAGGGCGCGGAGGCCCTGACCCAGCTGGGCGGGCCCGAACTGACGGACCCGCCTGAGATCGTCGCGGGCCTCCGCGCCGCGGGCGTCGAGACGGTGGTCATGACGGTCGGCTCCGCCGGCTCGTTGGTCGCCCAGGGCGACGCGGTGACAGCGGTTCCCTCGCCGAAGGTCAGGGCCGTCGACACCGTCGGCGCCGGCGACGCATTCTGCGGCGCCCTCTCGGCGCGCCTCGCCGCGGGCGATGGCCTGCTCGACGCCGCGGCCTACGCCAGCCGGTTCGCGGCCTACACGGTCCAGTTCGAGGGCGCCCAGTCGTCGTACCCGGCTCCCGGCGCGGAGCTGCCCGCGGTTCGTCCCGCTGGTTGAGCCGAGACGCGTCGACGAAGTCGACCGCGACTCGTGTCGAAACCAATAGACCGATGTTCCGGCCCGACTATCGGCGCTTCAGCTCGGGGAAGTCCTCGTAGCGGAAGTCGTCGATCTCGGCGGCGGGATCGTGCTCGCGGGCGCGGAGCACCACGCGACGGACCTTGCCGCTGATGGTCTTGGGGAGATCGGCGAACTCGATCCGGCGCACGCGCAGGTACGGGGCGAGGTTGTCGCGGGCGTAGGCGAGGATCGACAGCGCGGTCTCGCGGGTCGGCTCGTGGCCGGCGGCCAGCTTCACGTACGCCTTCGGGACGGCGTGCCGGATGGGGTCCGGCGCGGGCACGATCGCGGCCTCGACGACGGCG
>DAONOU010000037.1:0-12203 GCA_035409265.1 Arachnia sp.
GCTCGTCCCGATGGTGCCCGAGGGACTCGTCCTGCTGACGTCGATGGCCTTCGCGCTGGGCGTGATCCGGCTCGGCCGCCGCAACTGCCTCGTGCAGGAGCTGCCCGCGATCGAGGGCCTGGCCCGCGTCAGCGTGGTCTGCGCGGACAAGACGGGCACGCTGACCCAGCACGCCATGACGCTCGGGACGGTGGTCCCGCTCGGGGTCCCGCGCGGCCGGATCGACGAGGTGCTGAGCCAGCTCGTCGCCGCCGACCCCGCGCCCAACGCGTCGATGCGGGCCATCGGCGACCACATCCCCGCCCCGGTCGACCCTTGGGAGGTGCGGGCCCGCGCGCCGTTCACGTCGGCCAAGAAGTGGTCCGGCGTGACGTTCGCGCGCGAGGGCAGCTGGCTGATCGGTGCCGCGGACATCCTCGCCGACGCCGACGTCGCGGCCAAGGCCGAGCACATCGGCGCGACCGGGCGCCGCGTCCTCCTGCTCGCGACCACGCACGCCGCCGTCGACGATCCGGACGCGCCCGGGTCGATCACGCCCGCGGCGCTGCTCGTGCTCGACCAGGTCCAGCGCCCCGACGCCGCGGAGACCCTCGCCTACTTCCAGGAGCAGGAGGTGGCGGTGAAGGTCATCTCCGGCGACAACGCCGCCTCCGTCGGCGCCGTCACCCGCGCGCTCGGCGTGCCGATCGGCGACGTCGTCGACGCCCGCACCCTCCCCGAGGGCGAGGCCTTCGTCGACGCCGTGAACGACGGCGACGTGTTCGGCCGCGTCACCCCCGAGCAGAAGCGGGCCATGGTGACGGCGCTGCAGGCGCGCGGCCACCACGTTGCGATGACCGGCGACGGCGTCAACGACGTCCTGGCGCTGAAGGACGCCGACCTGGGCGTGGCGATGGGCTCCGGCGCGGCCGCCACCCGCGCCGTCGCGCAGATCGTCTTGTTGGATGACAAGTTCGCGACGCTGCCCCACGTGGTGGCCGAGGGGCGGCGCGTGATCGGCAACATCGAGCGGGTCGCCAAGCTGTTCCTCACCAAGACCGTCTACGCGGTCACGCTCGCGCTGGCCATCGGCGTCCTGCACCTGCCCAACCCGTTCCTTCCGCTGCAGATGACCATCGTGGGCTGGTTCACCATCGGGATCCCCGCCTTCCTGATGAGCCTCGCGCCCAACAGGGAGCGCGCGCGGCCGGGCTTCGTCGCCCGGACCCTCGCCGCCGCCGTCCCCGGCGGGCTGATCGTCGCGGCGGCGGCCCTGACGACGTACCTCGCGACCCGGGGCGGCCTTGCCGACTTCCCGCACGACGTCCAGGTGCGGGCGTCGACGGCGACCCTGATCGCGCTGATCATGTCGGCGACCTGGGTGCTGTCCGTTGTCGCCCGCCCGTACGTCTGGTGGCGCCTTCTCCTCGTCGCCTTCGCCTACGGCTTCTACTTCGCGGTGTTCGCGGTTCCCGCGTTCCGGCGCCCGCTCACCCTCGATGTCTCGCACCCGGCGACGGTGACCTTCGGCGTCGTCGCCGGGCTCGTCGCGATGGCCGCGGTGGAGGCCACCTGGTGGATCACGGCCAGGATTCGCGGCGAGCGGCCGACGGTGTGGGAGAATCGTCGCGCAGACGGGCTCACACGGCCTCCTTCCCCGACCGTGCATGGAGTGGCATGAACAGCACTTTCGACCCGTTGGTCGGCCAAGTGCTCGACGACCGCTACGAGATCGTGGCGAAGATCGCGCGCGGCGGCATGGCCACGGTGTATCGCGCTCGCGACCTGCGCCTCTCGCGGCAGGTCGCCATCAAGGTGATGCGCAGCGACCTCGGCGAGGACGACGAGTTCGCGGCCAAGTTCGACCGTGAGGCACGCGCCGCCGCGGTGCTCGGCCACCCGAACGTCGTCAGCATCTTCGATCAGGGCTCCTCCGAGGGGAAGCCCTACATCGTGATGGAGTACATCGAGGGCGAGACGCTGCGCAAGGTCATCTCCCGCGAGGCCCCGATGTCGCCGGAGCGCGCCCTCGACGTGTTCGAGCAGGTCGCCGCGGCGCTGGCCGCCGCGCACGAGGCCGGCGTCGTGCACCGCGACATCAAGCCGGAGAACGTCCTCATCGCCGAGCGGGGCCAGGTCAAGGTGGCCGACTTCGGGCTTGCCCGCCAGGTGGGCTCGCCGCAGATGACCGCCACCGGCGTGCTCGTCGGCACGGCCAGCTACCTGCCGCCGGAGCTGGTGACGCACTCGCGGCCCGACGGCCGCAGCGACGTCTACTCCGCGGGCGTCGTGCTGTTCGAGCTGCTGACCGGCAAGAAGCCGCACACCGGGGAGAACAACTACCAGATCGCCTACCGGCACGTGAACGTCGACATCGAGAAGCCGTCGGAGCGGCTCGCCGAGATCGGGCACGCCGCCGACTGGCCGATCCCCGACTACGTGGACACCCTCGTGCTCGCCGCCACCGCCCGCGACCCGCGCGCCCGGATCGTCGACGGCCGCGAGCTGCTGACCGCCGTGCGCCGCGCCAAGCTGGAGCTGGCCCGCGGCGGGGGCCGCGACAACCCCGCCCTGGCCGCCGCCCTGCTGCCGGACTCCCCGCCGGAGGAGGACCCCCAGCCCGTGCGACCGCGCACCGTTGACCGGCCCCGGCCGGCCTCGGGGCCCACACCCGAGACCATCGTCGTCCGCAGGGAGCAGTGGCGCGCGACCTCGCCGTCCGTCACGCCCGTTCCCGCCCCGGAGGTCGCGCCCGTGTCGCCGTCGTCTCCGTCCTCGTACGATCGACCGCGCAGCCAGCGCACGCCCGTCTTCCCGCAGCTGCACGTGTCGCAGGATCCGGTGCACCGTCGCCGACGGGGCGCGCTCCTGCTCGCGCTAGTGATCCTGGTCACGGCCGGGCTCGGCATCGGGTCGTGGTGGTGGACCGCCGGCCGGTTCACGACGGTGCCGCCCCTGGCGGCGATGAACGAGGTCAAGGCCAACGAGGCCGCCGCGGCCAACGCCGTCGAGCTCGTGCTGTCGTGGGAGCACTCCGAGAGCGTGCCGAAGGGCCAGGTCATCAGCACCGATCCCGGCGCCGGCGAGCGCGTGCTGCGCAACGCGACGGTGCAGGTGGTCATGTCTCTCGGGCCGGAGCGCTACCCGATGCCGCAGGTCGTCGGCCTCACGCGCGACCAGGCCGAGAAGGCGATCACCGACGGCAGGATGGTCGTCGGCAAGGTCAAGGAGTCGTGGTCGGAGACCAAGCCGGTCGGCGAGGTGCTGAAGGCCTCCGAGAAGGAGGGCGAGCAGCTGAAGAAGGGCACCGAGATCACCCTCACGGTGTCGAAGGGTCCCGAGCCCATCCGGTTCCCCGACCTCGTCGACGCCCCGGCCGAGGAGGCGAAGAAGCAGTTGGACGAGCTCGGCTTCGAGGTGAAGTCGTCGGAGGAGCACTCGTCGACGGTGGAGGCCGGGCGCGTCATCCGGCAGGACCCGCGCACCGGCGAGGGCAAGCGCGGCGACACGGTCAACCTCGTCGTGTCGCTGGGGCCGGAGATGATCGAGATCCCCAGCGTGCGGCTGAAGTCGTCGGGCGAGGCCGAGAAGATTTTGAAGGACCTCGGCTTCGAGGTGGCGATCGAGCGGAACTCGGACTTCCCCATCCCGCTCGACCTCGCCTCGGGCACCGACCCGGGAGAGGGCAAGACCGCCCCCAAGGGCTCCACCATCACGCTCTTCGTGACCTGACGCGCGCGTCGACTTCGCGGCCTGGGAGACTGGTGGCCTGTCGCGCCTGAAGGTGCCGATCGGGATCGGGCCACGAGGCCCACCGAGATGAAGGAGCCGATGTCTTGTCCGGTCTACTCACGCTGTTCCTGATCCTGCTGGGCCTCGCCGCGGCCGGGTTCGCCGTCTGGGCGTTCCTCCGGCACCGCTACGTGTCCGCGCTGCAGGCCAAGGGGTGGAGCTTCCTCGGCTCGCCGGACATCAGCATCACGCACGGCCTCAACGTGCCGCCGTTCGGCGTCGGCTTCGACCGCTCGGTCAAGGACCAGGTCGTCGGCGCCGCGGGCGACGGGACGCCCTTCGCCTCCTTCGACTACCGCTCCGACGCCTGGCGCGGGACCGTCGCGGTCGTGCCGCTCCCCCACTCGATGCCGCCCGCGGAACTGACCGCCGTGGCCGTCGGGGTTCCCGGCCGCATCCACGTCGACCACGCCTCGCTCGTCATGCTCGGCGCCCGGAAGGACGCCGACGAGCTGCAGGCCGACGTCGACGCGCTCGCCCAGGCGCGGCGCGAGCTGCTGGCGTCGTCCCATGCCCGGCTCACCGGCCCGCCGCCGCCCACGCACCTCGCCTTCCACGATCACCCGGACTGGACCTACCTCCCGCAGGACGACCGGTACCTCGACCTCGTCGAGTACACCGAGGGCGGCTCCGACCACGAGGCCGTCAACATCATCACCGGCGACGGGAATGGGCTTCCGTTCGTCCGGCTGACGCACAAGTGGACGACGACGCGCACGAGCACCGACGCCAACGGGCACACCAGCACGCACACGGACCACCACTCCGAGGACCTGTGCGAGTTCCGCACGACGTTCCGGTTCGGCGACATCGCCTGCAACTGGGGCCTCTTCGGCCGCTCGCAGAAGTTCGAGTGGGAGGAGTTCAACAAGCGCGTGCGCGTCAACGCCCGCGACCAGAAGTTCGCCTCGGATGTCATCCACCAGCGCCAGATGGAGTTCCTGCTGAAGGCGGGGGCGCCGTCGTTCCGGATCGCCCAGGGCCGCATCCAGGTCGGCGGCAGGGACGACTGGATGCCCGACGACATCGACCTCGCCCTGCGCTTCCTCCACGGCTTCTTCGGCCGGGTCCCCGACTTCGTCTGGCAGGGCCTCGGCGCCTGGCCCCGCCCCATCGCCGAGATCGAACCCCCCGCCCGTTGAGCCGCGCCGCGCCGGTGCGCGAGCGAGACCCTCAGTCCTCGGCGGGGCCTTCCGGCGGCGACGGGGACGGCGCGTTCACCGTCCACGGGGGGCGCGTCGGGGGCTTGGCCGCCCTGCGGCGGCGGATCAGGGCGCGGATCGGGAAGAACAGCACGGCGGCGGCGATCCACAGCGGGGAGGTCGCGATGAGCACCGTGAGGAAGCCCGTGAGAACCGAGGCGGCGCCGCGGATGCCGTTGGTGATCGCGTCCATGAAGCCCCAGGACTCGGCACCCGGCGAGACCACGGGGCGGGGCTCGGAGAGCTCGACGGTCACCGTCGCCATGGCGGCCTGGCGCTCCAGGAACTTCACCTGTGCGTCCAACGACTCGATGTCGCCGCGAACGCGGCCCAGCTCCTGCTCGATGGACAGCATCTCCTTGACGTCCTTCGCGGCGTCGAAGAAGTCGCGCAGGCGCTTCTCCTGGGCACGCAGGTTGTCGAGCCGCGCGGACTGGTCGACGTGCTGCTGCGTCACGTCCTCGGAGGCCTCGGACTGGTACTTGACGGTGCCGACGGCGGTCACGTCGGCGACGAACTGCTCGTAGGACGCGCTGGGCACCCGGACGGTGACCCAGCCGCGGAGCGCGGTGCCGTCGCCGTAGCCGTTCTCGTCGTTGCGGTAGATCCACTCGTCGTTGTCGGTGGCGACCTGCATCGCCTCGACGGTGCCGGAGTGGGTGCGCGTCAGGTCACGGACCTTCGCGACGGCGTCCGGCGTGCTGGCCACCTCGAGCCGGAGCACCTTCGTGCGGATCACCATGCGCTCGTCGCCGGTCCCGTCGCCGCCCTGCTCGGGAGCGGCGGCGAGAGCACCCGCCGGCTCCGCCGCCTGCGGCATGGCGCCCCCGGAGTCCATCCCGCCCTCCATCGCGCCGCCCGCGCCGCACGCGGAAAGGACCGCGGACATCAGCAACACCAGGAGGATCGCCGGGAGGCTCCTCAACCGCTGGCCACGCTTCATTTCTGCCTCCTCGCGAACCGGGCCGCGGCAAGATCGCGGCGCCAACTTGCCGGAACACTACCCCCGCCGCACTCCGCGCCGAAGGGCGGGGCGGGCATTGTTCCGACTTCGTTATATACGACGCTCCATCCGGCGGGAAAGGTTGTCCGGGCGCGGCCTTTCCCTAGACTCGGGCTCATGCCCGCCTCCGCCGCCCTGGTCAACACGTGATCGCGCTCGCCGACCGCGCCCGCGAGGCGATGCGCCGCTCCGGGAACGAACGCCAGCTCCGCGGACTCGGTCGCGTCGTCGACCTCGTTTCCCGCGCCGCTCCCGGTCCCGGCGGCTTCGACGCCGACTCCGACGACGGGCTCGCGGGCTACCTCGCGACGGCGGCGGCCGCGGCGAGGACGTCGCTCGGCATGGACCCGTTTCCCAACCAGCTCCTGAGCGCCGCCGCGATGCTGCGGGGGCGCTCCATCGAGCTGGCCACAGGGGAGGGCAAGACGCTGGTCGGGGCGATCGTCGCCGCCGGGTATGCCCTGCAGGGCCGCGACGTGCACATCCTCACCGCCAACGACTACCTCGCCGCGCGGGACGCGGCCTGGATGGGGCCGCTATACGAGGCCCTCGGCGTGACCTGCGGGGCCGTCACCTCGGCATCGTCGCCCGCGGAGCGACGGCGCGCGTACCGCCAGGCGGTGACCTACGCGTCGGTCAGCGAGGCGGGGTTCAACGTCCTCCGCGACAGGCTCGCAGCCGACCCCGCCGCCCGCACGGGCGCGAGCAGGGACGTCGTACTGCTAGACGAGGCGGATGCCGTGCTGCTCGACGAGGCCCGGGTGCCGCTCGTGCTCGCCGCGGACGGTGAGGACCACCTCGACGAGCACGCCGAGGCCGTCGCCGACTTCGCGCGCACCCTCACCCCGCACGCGCACTACGAGGTGGCCCCGGACGGGCGAACGGTGAACCTCACCGACGACGGTGTCCGCGCCGTCGAGGCCACATTCCCCGGGCGCGACCTCTTCGGCGCCGACGCCGAGTTCCTCGTCTCCCTCAATCTCGCGCTCTATGCCCACGCGGTGCTGCGCCGCGACGTCGACTACGTGGTCGTCGGCGGGCGCGTCTGGCTGGTCAGCGGATCGCGCGGGCGGGTCGAGCGGCTCCAGCGCTGGCCAGACGGGCTGCAGCTCGCGGTCGAGGCGAAGGAGCGGCTCGGGTCGGCAGCCGGCCTGGAGGTGCTCGACCAACTGGCGGTGGCCGAGCTGATCGAGGGCTACGACCGCGTCGTCGGGATGAGCGCGACGATGCTCGCGGCGGCCGACGAGCTGCAGCAGCTGTACGGGATCGACGTCGTGGCCGTGCCGCCGCACACGCCCTGCATCCGCGACGACCGGCCCACTCGTCTCTACCTGACCGGGGACGACCGCGACCGCGCCCTGATCTCCCTCGTCGCCGAGGCCCGCGGCGCGTCGCGCCCCGTGCTCGTCGCCTGCCAGAGCGTGCGCGACTCGGAGCGCTACGCCGAGCTGCTCCGCGCCGACGGGCTGCCGTGCGTGCTGCTGAACGCGAAGAACGACCGCGAGGAGGCCGAGGTCATCGCCCAGGCCGGGGCGACGGGCAGGATCACCGTCTCCACTCAGATGGCGGGGCGGGGCACCGACATCGTGCTCACCCCCGACGCCGTCGCCGCGGGCGGCCTGCTCGTCGTCGGCGTCGGCAGGTTCCCCAGCGCCCGGCTCGACGACCAGCTGCGCGGCCGCGCGGGGCGGCAGGGGGACCCGGGCGCGTCGGTCTTCCTGGCCTGCCTCGACGACCCGCTGGTCCTCGCCTGCGATCCCACGTACCCGCTCCCGCGCATCGTCTCGTCCGAGGGGCTCGTCGAGGACGTCGCCGCGAACCGCAAGGTCACGCGCGTCGTCGCGCATGCCCAGCGCGTGAGCGACGGGGAACAGCGCGGGCTGCGCTGGCTCTCCTGGCGCTACGGCCGCCTGCTGCGCCTCCAGCGCGACCACGTGTTGACGGCACGCGAGGAGTGTCTCACCGGCGCCACGGGGCTCGACGACGCCGCCCGCCTCGCCGGGATGGCCGCCATCGACCACCGCTGGAGCGCACACCTCGCCCACGCCGCGGAGGTCCGCGAGGGCATTCACCTGCGCGTGCTCGTCCGCGAGGACCCGCTGGTGGAGTTCGAGCGCGAGATGGCGCGCGCCTACGCCGGGTTCCTGGACCGGGCCGGTGAGGACGCCGTCGCCCTGCTGGAGGCCGCTCCCATGGTCGACGGCAGGCCTGACCTCGGCGCGCTCGCCGCGCGCATCCCCACCGCGACCTGGGCCTACACCGTCACGGACAACAGCCTTGGCACGGAGCTGGAGCGGATCGGCCGCGGCATCTGGCGGCGGTAAGCGGCTTCGCGGGCCACTCGCTCAGCCGCGGTCGACCGGCGCGAAGTCCAGCGTCGCGGCGACGCCGCGGCCCTCGCTGACCGCGGCCACGACCAGCGCCTCCGTGCCCGGCGTGGTCGGGTCGAGCCAGTCGTCCCAGGCGTCGGCCGGGAGCGGCACCGGATTCCTGTCGTGGATGGGCGCGAGCCGCTCAACGGCGTCCATGGTGAGGAGCGCGGCGGTCAGCACCCACTTCGACGGGTCGTCCTCGTCCCTGCCCGGGTCCCGCCACCACGAGTACACCCCGGCGAAGGCCAGCACCTCACCGACGGACGGCCGGATGACGTAGGGCTGCCGGGCGCCCTTCGGGCCGGTCCACTCCCAGTAGCCCGTGGCGGGGATGAGGCATCGACGCCGCTGCACGGCCCAGCCGAACTTCGAGGCCAGCGTCTCCGCGCGCACGTTGATCAACGGACCGCGCGGCCCTCGAAGCTCCCTCTGGCCGGGCCGGGCGAGGTCCCAGCGCGCCGCCTCGAGCCGTCTCCCTGGTGTCTTCTCCGACTCGAGGACGACGGCCACGCGGTCTGTTGGGCGCGACTCGGGCGCCGGAGCGGGCACATCGTCGCCGACCAGGTCGATCTCGAAGACCCCGGCGAGGTCCTCCACCGTGGCGTCGAGGCCGTAACGCGAGCACATGTCGCCGAGTCTAGGCCTGCCCGGCCTCGCCGACGGCGGACGGCTCAGCCCAGCGCGGCGGCGAGGAGGCGGCCGGCGTCGGCGCAGTCGGCCTCGGTCACGTCCAGGTGCGTCACGGCGCGCAGCGCGGTCGGTCCGAGCACCGAGATCAGCACGCCCTGCTCCCTCAGCCGCGCCGCGACCCGAGGGGCGCCGTCGGCGGGGATGAGCACGATGTTCGACTCGATCCCCGACTCGTCGACGCTCCCGGGCCGCGCCTCGTTCAGCGAGCGGGCCAGCGCACGGGCGGCGAGGTGGTCGTCGCCGATCCGGTCGAGGTTGTGCGCCAGCGCGTGCCGGGCGGCCGCGGCGAGCAGGCCTGCCTGGCGCCAGCCCGCACCGAGGCGCTTGCGCTGGATCCGCGCGCGGGTGATGTCGTCGGCCCTGCCGACGAGCACCGAGCCGACGGGCGCGCCGAGGCCCTTCGACAGGCACAGGCTGACGGTGTCGAACAGCGCCCCGTACTCGGCGAAACCGCGCCCGGTGACGGCCGCGGCGTTGGCCAGGCGAGCGCCGTCGAGGTGGGTCTTCACGCCCAGCTCGCGGGCTCCGACGGTGAACCGGGCGACCTCGTCGTAGTCCTGCACGGTGCCGCCGCCGAAGTTGTGGGTGTCCTCGACGGCGACGCAGGCGGTCTCCACGAGGAACGGGCCGCAGCCGACCGCGATCAGGTCGAGCGCCGCGTCGGCGTCCAGCCTTCCGCGGGGCGCCGCCCAGGTCCGCATCGTGACGCCGTGCAGCGCCCCGTGCGCGCCCATCTCGGCGCGGGCGATGTGCGCCCACGCGTCGCAGAGCACCTCGGAGCCGGGCCGCACGTGCAGCCAGATGCCGAGCAGGTTCGCGAGCGACCCCGTCGCGCAGAACAGGCCCGCCTCCTTGCCGAACAGCGCGGCGACCTCCGCCTCCAGGAGGTTGACGGTGGGGTCGTCGCCGTACACGTCGTCGCCGACAGGCGCGGCCGCCATCGCGGCCAGCATCTCCGCGCTCGGGCGCGTGACGGTGTCGCTGCGAAGGTCGATCACAGCTCCTTGGCCCTGAACTCCTGGACGGGGTTCACGCGCCCGAGCCGGCCCGAGCGCAGCCTCGTGGCGACGGTGAACGCCATCTCCAGCGACTGGTCGCGGTTGAGACGCGGGTCGCAGACGGTCTCGTAGCGGCTGGCAAGGTCGTCCTCGCTCAGCTTATTGACGCCGCCGACGCACTCGGTCACGTCGTCGCCGGTCAGCTCGACGTGGATGCCGCCTGGCCAGGTGCCGAGCTGCTCGTGCACGTCGAAGAAGCCGTTGACCTCGTCGACGACGTCGGCGAACGAGCGCGTCTTGTAGCCGTTGGCGGCCTCGAAGGTGTTGCCGTGCATCGGGTCGCACACCCACGCGACCTTGCGGCCCGTGGCCTCCACGCCCTCGATGATGGCCGGCAGCGCCTCGCGCACCTTGCCTGCACCCATGCGGGTGATGAACGTGAGCCGGCCCGGGATGCGGTCCGGGTCGAGGCGGTCGGCGAGCGCGATGGCGTCCGCCGCGGTCGTCGTCGGGCCGAGCTTCACGCCGAGCGGGTTGCGCACGCGCCGCAGCAGCTCGACGTGCGCGCCGTCGAGCTGGCGGGTGCGCTCGCCGATCCACAGCATGTGGCCGGAGCAGCCGTAGAGCTCCTGCGACCGGGAGTCGACGCGGGTCAGCGCGCGCTCGTACTCGAGCAGCAGCGCCTCGTGCGAGGCGTAGAAGTCGACGGTGCTGAGCGCGCCGTTGTGCACGCCGCAGGCGACCATGAAGGCCAGCGCGCGGTCGATCTCGGAGGCGAGCTCCTCGTAGGCCTGCTCGACCTCCGAGTCGCGCACGAAGGCGGCGTTCCAGCTGTGGACGCCGCGCAGGTCGGCGAAGCCACCCTTCACGAACGCGCGCACGAGGTTCAGCGTCGCCGCCGACGAGTTGTAGACCTGCAGCAGGCGGCCCGGGTCGTGCGCGCGGGCGTCCTCGGTGAACTCGAAGCCATTGATGGCGTCGCCGCGGAACGCGGGCAGGGTGACGTCGCCGCGGGTCTCGGTGTCCTTGGAGCGCGGCTTGGCGTACTGGCCGGCGATCCTGCCGACCTTCACCACGGGCACCTGAGCCGCGTAGGTCATGACGACGGCCATCGACAGCTGCACCAGCAGCTTGCCCTTGATGTCCTGGGCCGTCACGGCCTCGAACGTCTCGGCGCAGTCGCCGCCCTGGAGCAGGAACGCCCGGCCCTCGGCGACGTCGGCGATCTTCTCGCGCAGGTCGTCGCACTCGCCGGCGAAGACCAGCGGGGGAAGCTTCTCGAGCGCGTCGATGGTGCGGTCGAGGACCGCGGCATCCGGGTAGGTGGGCTGCTGGACAAAGGGCAGCGCGCGCAGTTCTTCCCGGGACATGTTGCTCGACATGCGGGAAAGGGTACCCCAGGTGTCAGCGAGCCCGCCTCTCGACGACAGGCGGCTCGCCGCCGCCGGGACGCGGGAGAACGAAGGCGTCGGCGCCGCCGTCGGCCAGGTCGCCGGTCTTGACGCGCGCGCCGTAGACGTCGACGTACTCCTGGCCGGTGAGTTCCTGGATGGCGGCGAGGGTCTCGTCGGTCACCCAGCGCAGCACCTTGCTGTTGCCGGGGGTGTCGGCGAAGGCGCTGAAGTCGAGCGGCTTGCCGATCACGACGACGGGGCGCTTGGCCCACGGAATCCCGAAGGGGCCCTTGAACGACTTGGAGCCGGAGATGCCGACGGGGACGATCGGCACGCGGTTCTGCAGCGCGATGCGCGCCATGCCCGTCTTGCCCTTGTACAGGCGGCCGTCGGGCGAGCGGGTGCCCTCGGGGTAGATGCCGATCGCGTTGCCCTCGGCGAGCAGGTCGGAGATCTGCTGCAGGGCGTCCACGCTGGCCCGGCCGCCGCTGCGGTCCATCGGCACCATCTTGATGGTCTTCAGGAACCACGCGACGATGCGGGCGCCGGCCCCGCCGCCGCTCGCGAACAGCTCGGCCTTCGCGGGAAAGGTCAGGGGCCGCGGCAGCATCGCGGGGATGATCAGCGAGTCGAGCGCGCCGATGTGATTGCTCGCCATGATCAGCCCGCCCTCGCGCGGGTAGTTCTCGGAGCCGATCACGACGGCGCCCCAACCGTGCTTCACCAGCGGCCTGAAGATCGTGAACTTGAAGAACCGGTACCAGAACATGCGC
>DAONOU010000037.1:12303-14346 GCA_035409265.1 Arachnia sp.
GCACGAAGTCGAAGCCGACGCGCTGCTCGCGCGAGACCTCGGTCCACTCGCGCGCGATGATCGGCGGGAACAGCGCGGCGCCCTCGGGCGACTGGTGCACGATCGTGATGTCCAGCTCCGTCAGGTACGGCCACACGGCCTCGTAGATCTGCGCCCCGCCGCCGACGTAACACACCTTGTCAGGGGTGTTCGCGGCCAGCTCCAGCGCCTCCTCGATCGAGTGGGCGACCTCGACGCCCTCGCCCGTCCAGTCCTCGTCGCGCGTGACGACGATGATGCGACGGTTCGGCAACGTGCGGCCGATCTGCTCGTGCGTGCGCCTCCCGAAGATCAGCGTGTTGCCGGTGGTGACGCGCTTGAACCGCGCGAAGTCCTCCGGCAGGTGCCACAGCATGTCATCGCCCGAGCCGATGACCCGGTTGTCGGCCACCGCCGCGATCGCCACGATCCTCATTCGCCCCTCCCTCTACTCCTGATTGCCCGCGAGATCGAACCGGACGGTGTCGATCTCCGCACTGTCATTGACGAACGTCACGTCGAGGAAGGGCTCGTCGTCCACCCACGCGAGGGTCGTCTCGAGCGGGACGCCCATCAGTTCGGCCTCGACATTCTTGAGTGCCAAGATCACTCCGTCTGACACCTCGACCGTCTCTACCGCGGGCACGACCGTACCCGCCGTCCTGGAAATCGAGAGGGAACCGTCCGCCTGGCTAGAGAAGAACACGACCTCTGACGTCCCCGGCGCCGTAGCCCTCCCCGTGATCGCTCCCTCCTCGATGTGGAGCTCGGCGACCGAAGTCCAGCCCTCCCCCTCGAGCTGGGCCAAGGTCGACTCCACGTGGTCGATCGTCGCCTCAGGGAACGCGTTCTCCGGCCAGTTGCCATCGATCTCGACGGGGCCGACCCCGTCGATGTCCACGACGCCCGGCCCCCACTGGTTGAACTGGTTCATCGCCGTGCCCGCGCTGATGAAGCCGCCGATCACCGTCAGCCCGATCGCGGCGGCGGCGACCCCCACCACCACCTTGACGATCATCGCGCCGGGGCCGTCGTCGGACCGGCGCGGGGCCGGGGTGAACCGGACCGGGGCGGGCTCGATGGAATACAGCGGCCCGGCCGGCGGCTGCGGGGGCACGCTGGGCGGCGGCACCGGCCTCGGCGGGGGCGGCGGCGCGGGCTTGGCCGGGGCGGGCAGCACGTTCGGCGCGGGGAGCCCCTCGAACTGCGCGATGGCGTCCTTGTGTGTGACCGCCGACAGCACGCCCTGCGTGCGCCGGTCGAACTCCTCGTCGTCGATCCTGCCGTCGGCGTACGCGGCCGACAGCAGGTTGAGGTAGGTGTCGCGCTCCCCGAACGACGGCCGCAGCTCACTCATGGGTCAAGGGTAGTTGGTCAGGTCACACCGCGATGGGCGCCGTGATAACCGGCTGCGGGTCATAGCCCTCGACGGCGATGTCCGACAGCTCGAAGGCGTCCAGCTCCGTGACGTCGGGGTTCAGGCGGAGCCGCGGCAGGGACCCGGGCTCCCGGCCCAGCTGCGTCGCGACCTGCTCGAAGTGATTCGAGTAGATGTGCGCGTCGCCGAGGGTGTGCACGAACTCGCCCACGCGGAGGCCCGTCACCTGGGCCACGAGGTGCGTCAGCAGCGCGTAGGAGGCGATGTTGAACGGCACGCCGAGGAAGACGTCTGCCGAGCGCTGGTACAGCTGGCAGCTGAGCACGCCGGGGCCTCCGTCGGCGGCGGGCGCCACGTAGAACTGGAACAGCGCGTGACAAGGGGGCAGCGCCATGTCGTCGACGTCCGCGACGTTCCAGGCCGACACGATGTGGCGCCGCGAGTCGGGGTTGTTCCTGATCGACTCGACGACGCGCGCCAGCTGGTCGACGTGCCCGCCGTCCGGCGTCGGCCACGAGCGCCACTGGTAGCCGTAGACGGGGCCGAGGTCGCCGAACTCATCGGCCCACTCGTCCCAGATGGTGATCTTGTTGTCGTGGAGCCAGCCCACGTTCGTGTCGCCGCGCAGGAACCACAGCAGCTCGCCG
>DAONOU010000038.1:0-14092 GCA_035409265.1 Arachnia sp.
GGTCGCCGAGGATGCCGCAGGTGGCCTCGATCCCGTCGCCGCCGGGCATGCGGATGTCCATCAGGACGACGTCGGGCGCAGTTCCCGCGCGAGCCTCACGGCCTCGGCACCGGTAGCGGCCTCGCCCGCGACCGCGAGCCCGGGCGCCGGCTCGATCAGCGCGCGCAGGCTGTACCGGATGAGCGGCTGGTCGTCGGCGAGGAGCACCCGGACGGCGGTCCCGTTCACGAGTCCTCCGGGATGGCGGCGACGACGCTCCACCCGTGACCGCGGCGGCCGGCGGTCAGCGCTCCGCCCAGCGCGTCGAGTCGTTCGCGAAGCCCGTCGAGTCCGCGCCCGGCGCCCGGATGCGGCCGCCAGCCGTCGACGGGGCCGCCGTCGGCGATCTCCACCACCAGCGCGCCGTCGGACCGCGACACCCGGACCGTGGCCGAGGTCGGGCCGGCGTGCCGGGCGGCGTTGTCGAGCGCCTCCCTGACCACCGCGCCGATCGTCAACTGCGCGCCCGCCGAGACGTCGCCGAGTTCCTCGCACGACAGCTCGACGGCGAGGCCGGTCATCTCCGCCCGGCGCGCGATCTCTGGCAGGTCGTCGAGGCTCTCGGCCGGCCGGAGCGGGGCCGGGCCCGCCGTCCGCAGCACCTTCAGCATCCGGCGCAGCTCGGTCGTCGCCTGGCGGCTCGGCCTCGGCCGCGCGTTCGGCGGACCACGCCGTCAACTCGTCCTCGTAGCGGCGTCGCTCCGCGCGGGTGCGCAGCACCGCCCACACGACCATCGAGGCCATCACCGCCGCGGTCGCCCCGAGCACGACCCCCGCGGCCACCGGGTTGTCCAGGCCGACGACGCCGACGGTCACGCCGAGCCCGAGGATCACCGCGAGGGCGGACGGCCACGCCCGCGACCGCCAGATCGGCTGCTCCACCTGCATCCCCCGACCCTATCCGCGCCGCCGCCCGGTGGCATCGGACCCAGGGCGGAGGTCCCAGGGCCGGCGCCCTCGTCGCAAGACCGGTCCCCGGCCCGGTGCCGTGACGCCGCCGCGTCGCTGGGATGGACAGATGATCTCCATCGACCGCCTCAGCAAGCGCCACGGGGCGCGCACCGTCCTCTCCGACGTCACCTTCGACGCCCAGCCCGGCCGAGTGACCGCGTTCCTCGGCCCCAACGGCGCGGGCAAGTCCTCGACCCTGCGGATCCTGCTCGGGCTGGACCGCGCGACGTCGGGCTCCGCCCTCGTCGACGGCGTGCCGTACCGGGCCCTGCGGCACCCCGCGCGGGCCGTCGGCGCCATGCTCGACGGTTCGGGGGCGCACCGCTCCCGCACGGCGCGAAACCACCTGGCGTGGGTCGCGGCGGCGGGCGGCATCCCGAGGCGGCGCGTCGACGAGGTGCTCGCCGAGGTGGGGCTGTGGGAGGCGCGGCGCGCCCGTGTCTCGACGTTCTCGCTCGGCATGGGACAGCGGCTCGGGCTGGCCGCGGCGCTGCTGGGCGAGCCGGCCGCGCTGGTGCTCGACGAGCCGGTCAACGGCCTGGACCCCGAGGGCATCCGCTGGATCCGCCGACTCCTGCGCGGCTACGCGGACGACGGCGGCACCGTGCTCCTGTCGAGCCACCTGATGGGAGAGGTGGCCGAGATCGCCGACGACCTCGTGGTCATCGCGGGCGGGCGGGTGGTGCGGAGCGGGCCGCTCTCCGAGGTGTCGGCAGGCTACGACAACCTGGAGGACGCCTTCTTCGGGCTGACCGGCGGGTCGGCCCGATGAGGTTCGCGCGCATCCTCCACGCCGAGCTGCGGAAGGCCCTCACCCTGCCCGCGACGCTCGTGGCCGCCGGGATCTCCGTCGCGGCCTCCGTGGCTCTGGCCGCGTACAACGCCGGCGGCGTCCGCGCGGCCATCGACTCCGGCCGCCTCGACACCGTCGGCTACACCTCCCCGGTCGAGGCTGCCCTCTCGGCGACGCCGCTCGGCACCGTCGGCGCCGTCATCCTCGGCGTCGTCGCGATCAGCAGCGAGTACGCGGTCAACAGCACCGACGCCGGCGGCGGGCGGCAGGTCGCGGCGACCCTCGCCGCCGCCCCGGGCCGCGTCGCGGTGCTGGGCGCGAAGGCGATCACGGTGGTCCTGCTCGTCGCCGCGATGGCCGCCGTCGCGCTTCCGGCCAGCCTGGCCACGGCGCGGCACATCATCGGGTCGGAGGCGCCTGCGGAGCCGGTGGGCACGATCGCGCTCCGCGCCGCGGGCGTCGCGCTGTACTGGGCGCTGACCGCGCTCCTCGCGCTGGGCATCGCGACGCTGGCCCGCAGCGGGACCCTTCCCCTCGTGGTGCTGATCGCCAACAGCTCGGTGGTGTCGTTCTCCTTCCTGCTCTCGAACCTCACCCCGCTCGCCTACTACCTGCCGGATCTGGCGGGCATGCGGCTGTTCGCCCAGGAGTCGTGGGCGATGGTCGACGACGCCCTCGATCCCGTGACCGGCGGGCTCGTCATGGGCGCATGGGCGCTCGGGCTGCTCGTCGTCGCCGGCTTCGCCTTCGCCCGGAGGGACGCGTGAGGCGCGTCGTCGCGGCCGAGGCGGTCAAGCTGCGCGGGCTGCCCGCCATCTGGGCGACCGCCGGGGGCACCGTCGCGGCGGGTGCGGTCCTCGGGGCGGCGACGGCCTCGCACCCCGGCGCGGCCGAGGTCGCGGACGTGCTGGGCGCGACGGTGCCGTTCCTGCAGGTCGGCACGATCCTCCTCGGCGTGCTCGCCGTGGCCACCGAGTACAGCGGCAGGCAGATCGCCGTCACCCTCGTCGCGATGCCTCGGCGCCTTCCCCTGCTGTGCGGGAAGGCTGCTGCCGGGCTGCTCTTCGTCGCCGCGACGGCGACCCTCACCGTCGCCGCCGCAGGCGGGGCCGCGTGGGCGGTGCTCGCACGGCGCGGGGAGGCGCCGGAGGCCGACTGGTGGCGGCTCGCCGGGATGGTCGCGTATCTCTCGCTGATCGGGTTGGTCGCCCTGGCCGCGACGGTGCTGCTGCGCTCGCTCGTCGCGTCGCTGGTCGTCATGGAGGCCCTGGTGCTGATCGTCTCCCCGCTGCTGGCCACCGCGACAGAGCACGCCCGCTGGTTGCCCGATCGCGCCGGCGCCCGCCTCTATCTCCCGGCCGTGGAGGGCGCCTGGGGTTGGGAGGCGGGCGGCGCGGTGCTCGCCGGCTGGATCGTCGTCGCGGCCGCGGCCGGAGCGGTGGCGTTCCTCGCCCGGGACGCCTGACTCAGCCGTCCTCCAGGCCGAAGTAGCCGGGATCGGCGAGGAAGCGGCGGTACAGGGCGACGGTCATCAGCTCCTTCCACTCGCGGGGCTGGAAGCCGTCCTCGTCGAGCTCGATGATGAGTGCCCCGGGCGCCGCCGCGAGGATCGGCGAGTGCGTGGCCATCAGCACCTGGACGCCGTCGTCGCGCATCGCGGAGAGCTGGTTCGCCAGCTTGATCTGCGAAAGGAAGGACAGCCCGGCCTCCGGTTCGTCGAGCACGAGGAACCCGCCCCCTCGCGCGAGGAAGGAGTGCCTACTGTCGAGCAGCTCGGTGAACGCCTGGCCATGTGAGCGCTCGTGGTAGACCGGCTCCGGCGCCGTGAAGCTCGGGTTCTGTTCCAGGTAGGTGAGCAGGCCGTGCATGGTCTCGGCCCGGAGGAAGTAGCCCCACTTGGACCGGCCGATCCCCCGGACGAGGCGGAGGCGCTCGTGGAGGCCGGACTCCGTCGGGCGATCCGACCTCCGCGGGTTGGTGCTTCCGCCCTCGGCGCTGAGCCCGTAGGCCATGGCGATCGCCTCGATGAGCGTCGACTTCCCGACGCCGTTCTCGCCCACGAGGATCGTCAGTTCCGACAGCTGCATCCCGTCGCGGAGGATCTGCGCCACCGGCCCCATCGTGAACGGCCACCCGCCGTCGTTCGCGACCGGGGCCGCGACCGCCTCACGCACCGGAAGCGAGCTGAATACGGTCATGCGAGACAGCGTAGAGACGGGCTCTGACATGTGGCCGATGGCCTGTCAGTCCCGGAGCTGCACGACTCCAACGCTCTCGCCCCATGCCCGGTCGGCGGTTAGCGCGTCGCACCCGAGGCGCAGGCTGAGGGCGAGACACAGTCGGTCGCCGAGCGACAACCCTGAACCCTGTCTCCATAAGGCCGCTGCCCGCTCCGCGTCTACCTCGGTCACCGCCTCGATCCTCACTCCGTAGCTAAGGAGGAGGGCCCTGGCATGCGACCAGTCCGCACCGCGGGACGTGACCTTCTGCGCCACCTCGGACCAGTTCGCCGCGCCGACGACGCCCTCGCTCAGCAGGCTCTCGGCCCGGTCCGCTCCAGGCTCGCCGTGCAGGAACGCGAGCACTGCCGACGCATCGAGGACGATCACGCGAGGTCCTCTTGCGCGGCCGCGGCCCGCCGGTCCGCCATCAACTCATCTACGAGGCTGCTGCCTGCCAACTGCTTCCGAACCAACACCTTCGCTTGCTCCCTGGTCATCAACACCACTCCGCCCGGGGCCTCAATGAAGAGCAGAGAGTCTCCCTGCCGCCAACCCTGACGGGTACGCAGCTCCGCCGGCACGACGAGTCGACCGCGGTCTCCCAGTGGCGCATGAAATGTGGTACTCATTCCCTTATCGTACCACTCCTGTTCCTATGTGGTACTGGCTGATCGGACCGAAGGAGGCGAGCCCGGGAGCGATGTGGTCCAGGAACAGCGGTGCGAGGGTGTCGTCGGCCAAGTCGTCGGGAGCGACCCAGCGGGTCTCCTCGATCTCGGCGGTGGGTTGAACGTCCGCGGGGATCGCCGTCGGCCAGTCGAAGACGTCCGCGACGACCGTGAAGCCCTTCTCGTTCGCCGCGGGCGCTGAGAACTCCCCAGCCGCACCAAGCGCTCGACGTCGAGGGACAGGCCGAGTTCCTCGGCCACCTCACGCGCCGCGCACTCGGCGGCCGACTCCCCCGGTTCCGGCTTCCCGCCCGGGTTCATCCACATCGACGTGCCGCGCTTGCGCACCATCAGGATCCGGCCCCGAACGTCGCGGAGCACTACTGCAGAAACACGGATGATCACGCGAGACACCGTATCGCTAGGGCGTGGAAGGCAGCCCCCGGACTAGATGTCGAAGATCGACAGGAAGTCGCCGACGCCCTCGACGAGACCGCCGACAGCCTCTGCGACGTCGCCCGCGCCGTCTGCCAGTTCGAGGACGCCGCCGACCAGCTCGCCCGCCTCGAAGGCCAGGGAGAGGCCGTCGAGGGCGTGGGCTCCCAGGTCGATCCACGCCAGCGCGTCGACGCCGGCCTCGAGCAGCGCGCTGTCGCGGGCCACGACGTCGCCGAAGACCTTCGCCCAGTGGTCGGCCACGCCGAAGACGAGGGCGTACGGCAGGTAGCGTTCGAAGACGCCGACCTGTTCCTGCGTCCGGATCTGGTCCGCCTCAGCCGTGGCCAGGTACTTCTTGAAGCCGAGCGCCTGGATCTGGACCGCCGTGCCCGCGGCGGTCCGCGGGACCCGGGCGCTCAGCGTGCGGGAGACGAGGACGGCCCCGGCCATCACCAGCGCGGTGGACAGCAGCGTCACCCAGCCGAACGACGCGATCAGCATCAGCCCGCTCCAGACGACGCCGGCCCCGACGACGAGCGCGGGCAGCGGGCCCTTGCCCTTGGGGCTCGGGTCGCGCGGGTACCACCCGTTCTCCACCGTCTGGCGGTAGAACTCCTTGCGGAGGGCGAGGAGATCGCCGGGGTCGTTCGCGATCCACGCGCTCATCCTGGCCGTCCTCGGCGCGATCAGCTGAGCCCCGAACATCGACTGCAGCAGCGAGACCTCGAAGTGCTCCAGCGTGTCGGCGGGCTTCGGATCGACGAGCGTCAGCTCCCAGTCGCGGCCCGTCTTGGCGGGCTTGCCGCGGCGGGCGGGCAGCGCGGCGCCGTCGATGGCCTTGATCCTCAGGTGACCGCGGATGGCGAGGTCGACGAACGTGGCCATCACGTCGCGCATCTCGGCCTCGCCGTCGACGATGGTGCCGATCAGCCCGGGATGCAGCCCGCGCGGAGGAGCGAACGCGACGGCGACCTCCCCCGAGTACTCGCGACCCGGGCCCACCTTGGCGACGGCGACCTCCTGGCCCGCCGCGGGCAGCAGCCCGGGCGTGACGCCCCGGAAGATCTCGTCGCGGTGGAAGCGTCGGCTCAGCGCGCCCAGCAGGAGGAACGCCCCGCAGAACAGGACGGAGAGGACGAGGAAGCCCAGGTCTATGGGCGACACGTCAGGACAGCCTCGCGAGGATCAGCTCGCGGACCTTCGCGGCGTCCGCCTGGCCGCGCATCGCCTTCATCACCTGCCCGATGAGCGCGCCCGCGGCCTGGACCTTGCCGTCGCGGATCTTGTCCGCGACGTCCGGGTTGGCCGCGATGACCTCGTCGACCGCGGCGCCGAGCGCGCCCTCGTCGGAGACGACGACCAGCCCGCGCGACTCCACGACCTCGGCGGGCTCGCCCTCGCCTGCCAGCACGCCGTCGATCACCTGGCGGGCCAGCTTGTCGTTGACGGTGCCGGCGTCGACCAGCGCCTGGACCGCCGCCACTTGGGCGGGCGTGATCGCTAGCTCCTCCAGCTCGACGGCGGCCTCGTTCGCGCGGCGGGCCAGCTCGGTGACCCACCACTTCCGCGCGGCGGCGGGCGCGGCGCCCGCCGCGACGGTCTCCTCGACGACGCCCAGGGCGCCGGAGTTGACGACGGCGGCGAAGTCGATGTCGCTGAAGCCCCACGCCTCCTGCAGCCGGCGACGGCGTTCCGCCGGCGGCTCGGGCAGCGTGGCACGCAGCTCGTCGACCCACTCGCGGCTAGGGGCGATGGGCATCAGGTCGGGCTCGGCGAAGTAACGGTAGTCGTCCGCGTCCGACTTCGGCCGCCCCGCCGACGTGCTGCCGTCGGCCTCGTGGAAGTGTCGGGTCTCCTGCGTCACGCGGCCGCCGGCGTCGAGCACCTCGGCCTGGCGGCACATCTCGAACCGGACGGCGCGCTCGATGGAGCGCAGCGAGTTCACGTTCTTGGTCTCGGTGCGGGTGCCAAGGACGCCGGACCCGATGGGGGCCAGCGAGAGGTTCGCGTCGCAGCGCAGCGACCCCTGCTCCATCCGGACGTCCGAGACGCCGAGCGCCTTCATCAGCTCGCGCAGGTGCGCGACGTAGGCGCGGGCCACCTGCGGGGCCTTCTCGCCCGCGCCCCGCACGGGACGGGTGACGATCTCGATCAGCGGCACGCCGGCGCGGTTGTAGTCGATCAGGGAGTAGTCGGCGCCCTGGATGCGGCCCGACGTGCCCACGTGGGTCGCCTTGCCCGCGTCCTCCTCCATGTGCGCGCGCTCGATCTCGACCCGGTAGGTCTCACCGTCGACCTCGACCTCGACCCAGCCGTCGAAAGCGATCGGCTCGTCGTACTGCGAGGTCTGGAAGTTCTTCGTCATGTCCGGGTAGAAGTAGTTCTTCCTGGCCATGCGGCACCACTCGGCGATCTCGCAGTTGAGCGCGAGCCCGATCCGGATGGCCGACTCGACGGCCTTCCCGTTGATCACCGGCAGCGAGCCGGGCAGGCCGAGGCAGACCGGGCAGACGTGCGTGTTGGGCGCGCCGCCGAACTCGTTGGCGCAGCCGCAGAACATCTTCGACGCGGTGTTCAGCTCGACGTGCACCTCGAGGCCCAGCGCGGGCTCGTACCTGGTCAGCAGGTCGTCGTAGTCGACGCTCATGCGAGAACTCCTTCCGGCGCCTGCGGGCCGCCCCACTTCTCTTGCAGCGCCCGCTCGAGCACTCCCCCGACGCGGTACAGCCGCGCGTCGTCCATCGGCGGGGCCATCACCTGGAACCCGACCGGCAGGCCGTCGCTGAGGCCCGCCGGGAACGACGCGGACGCGTTGCCCGCCATGTTGCTGGGGATGGTGCACAGGTCGGCGAGGTACATGCTCATCGGGTCGGCCATGCGCTCGCCGATCCTGAAGGCGACGGTCGGCGTGGTCGGCGAGACCAGCACGTCCACCCGCGCGAACGCCTTGTCGAAGTCGCCCTGGATGAGGGAGCGCACCCTCTGCGCCGAGCCGTAGTAGGCGTCGTAGTAGCCGGCCGACAGCGCGTAGGTGCCGATGATGATGCGGCGCTTCGCCTCGCGGCCGAAACCGTCCTCGCGGGTGAGGTTCATCACCTCCTCGGCGGAGCGGGCGCCGTCGTCGCCCGTGCGCAGGCCGTAGCGCATGCCGTCGAAGCGGGCGAGGTTGGAGCTGAGCTCGGCGGGCTGGATCAGGTAGTAGGCGGGCAGCGCGTAGGCGAACGCCGGGCAGGACACCTCGACGATCTCGGCGCCGGCGGCGCGCAGCGCCTCGACGGCCTCGCGGAACCGCTCGAGGACGCCGGGCTCGTAGCCGTCGCCCTGGAACTCGGCGACGATGCCGACGCGCAGGCCCGCGAGGTCGGCGGCGCGGGAGGCCCCGACGAGGTCGGGCACCGGCCGGTCGATCGAGGCGGAGTCGTGCGGGTCGTAGCCGCCGATGACCTCCTGCAGCAGCGCCGCGTCCTCCGCGGTCCGGGCGCACGGCCCGGGCTGGTCGAGGCTGGAGGCCATCGCGACTAGGCCGTAACGGGAGACGCCGCCGTAGGTGGGCTTGACGCCGACGGTGCCGGTGACGGCGCCGGGCTGGCGGATGGAGCCGCCCGTGTCGGAACCGACGGCCAGCGGCACCATGAACGAGGCCACGGCAGCGGCCGAGCCGCCGCCGGAGCCGCCGGGGATGCGCGCGTCGTCCCACGGGTTGCGGGTGGGGCCGAAGTACGAGGTCTCGGTGGAGGACCCCATCGCGAACTCGTCCATGTTGGTCTTGCCGACGATGACGAGGCCCGCGGCGCGCAGCTTGGCGACGACGGTGGCGTCGTACGGCGGCACCCAGCCCTCCAGCATCTTGGAACCGCAGGTGGTCGGGAAGTCGGTGGTGCAGAAGTTGTCCTTCACGCCGATCGGGACGCCGGCCAACGGGCCGAGCTCCTCCCCGGCGGCGCGGCGGGCGTCGACGGCGCGGGCCTCGGCGAGCGCGGCGTCGGCGTCGACGGCGAGGAAGACGTTCAGCCGCGGGTTCAGCGCCTCGATCTGGGCGAGGCACGCACGCGTGAGCTCCTCAGAGGTCAGCTCGCCGGCGGCCATCAGGCGGCCGAGCTCGGCGGCGGAGCGGGTCAGGAGGGCGGCGGTCATCAGTCCTCGCTCAGGATCTGGGGGACGCGGAACCGGCCGTCGTCCTGGGCGGGCGCGCCGGACAGCGCCTCCTCCTGGGTGAGCGAGGCGGTGACGACGTCGGCGCGGAACACGTTGGCCATCGGCATCGCGTGCGTGGCCATCGGAACGTCCGGACCCGCGACCTCCGACACGCTGGCCACGGACTCCAAGATGACGTCCAGCTCGGGGGCGAGCTCGGCGCACTCCTGCTCGGAGAGCTGGATGCGGGCCAAGGCGCCCAACCGGGCCACGTCGTCGGCGGTGAGACCCACTTCGCTGCTCCTAGATTGGCTTCGCGCCGCGATGGCGGCGTGGCCCATCTTAGGGTTAGGTCAGGATGAGGTAGAACATGCGACCGAGGAGGAACAGCGCGACGGCGATCCCGACGACGACGAACGGCGTCACGATCCGCTGGACCTTCTTGAACCGCGTGGTGGGCACCCCCTTCGGTCCCCAGACCCCGCGGCCGGCGTGGGCGCGCACCGGCGCCTGGTCGTCCAGGTTGAGGTTCGAGAACACGCGCATGGGTTGAGCCTATCTGCTGCGGAATGCGGATCCGGCATGACCGCGGTCGTGACCTCGCGCGAGCATGGTTGGGGTGTCAGGGATAGATGGCGAAGAGGTCCATCGTCGTGGTCTCTCCCGGGGCGATGGTCACCTCTTCCGGGGTGGTCAGGCCTCCGGGGATTCGCGTGGTTAGCGTCCCGGTGAGTTCGTATGTTCCTGCCGGTAGATCGAGGCTGTAGGAGCCGTCGTTCGCGGTCTCGGCGGTATAGGTGTGAGTCGTGTCCCCTTGGGTCGGGGTTGCGGTGACCTTCGCCTCTGCCGGGTTGGTCTCGGCGTTCTCCCCTCCCTTCGTATACACGACTCCGGACAGGCGTCCGCCGTTCTCGGACGGGCCTGAGCTGCATGCGGCCAAGGAGGGAATGCAGGCAACAGCGCTCACGGCCGCGACCAACCAGGAAACGCTTCGAGAGCACTTCACTTCGTTCCTCTCTTTCCTCTGCGAGACTCTCCAGCCTAGTGGCCCGTCGCTTTCACTCGCTTTCTGACTGATGGGCGTGTATCACTTCCCGAACGGAGCGGGCTCCTCGCCAACCAAGCCAATGGGCCTCTCGTCGCAGCCACAGCGCCAGGCCTGTTACTAAACTGTTATCTTTAAACGTCTCTAATAGGGTGCACGGGAGAGACACAATGGTTATTATGTTCTATAATAGACGTCATGAACACGGCCTCGCTCAACGCATCCCGAGACGCCGCAGCGCGCCTCGAAAGCGCTGACCGTGCACGCCGCCGAGCCGAGGCCGACAAGATCGAGGCCCTCTGCGACCTCGCCGAGGCCTACAACCTGGACGACGAGGAACTACTCATCGACGTGCTGATCGATCAGAAGATCCGGATCGGGTCCTCAGGTACACCCCTGGTGTCAGAGATGGTGTCCCTGGAGATCGGCACCCTCCTCGGCATCCCCACACTTCACGCCGCGTCCGAACTCTCCGCGGCCCTGGATCTGAAATACCGCCACCCGCGCCTGTTCGAGGCCGTGGTCAATCTGGAGATCGAGGTCGACCGGGCCCTGATGATGGTCTCGCGGTGCCGGGACCTCCACCCCATGCTGTTGGACGAGATCACCGCCGCATGGCTGAAACAGCAGAACAAGCTGACCTGGACCCAGGCCAAACGCCTGGTCGACAAGCTCGTCACCCAGGCCGACCCCCAGTTGGCCTCGAAGAAAGAGGCCACGGCCCGCGAACAGCGCGGCGTCTGGGTGTGGGGGTTGAACGAGGGCGTGATGAACCTCACCGGAGTCCTCGACATCCTCGACGCGCGCTTCCTCGACGCCAGGCTCACAGAAGTGGCTGGCCTGATCGCACCCCAATACCCAACCTTGACAAGCTCGCAGCGTCGCGCGAAAGCCGTCGGCATCCTCGTGAACCCCGCCTACGCGTTGGCATTGCTGCAAGAAGCCGCCCAGCCCGAGCTCCTCACCGACAAGACCCTCGACCTGCTCGGGAAGCTGCTTGATGGTGTGCCTCGCGACTTCTCCCACCCCACGACTGCTCCCAGTGAAACACCCGACGAGCATCCCGATAAGCATGAGGACAGCGACCGGTTCTTCGACCAGTGGCAGCTCACCGACCGTGACCTCCAACCCCGCGACCCCAGAACCCCTCCCCCCGCGCACCACCACGGACGCGCCGGAGATACGCCACGGCGCATGCTCCATCCCGACGGCACCCCCTGCGCCGGGTTGCTGAGCTGCCTCCACGAACCCACCCGAGAAGACCATGCCAAGGCTCGTGGGGAGGACTCTGCCCGTCCAGAGGCCAGCCACAACGACTGCACCTGCCCGGACGTGCCACGGACCCGCCGATTCGATCCACACGACTGCGCCGGACACCACTGCGGCACCATCCAGGTACCGGTCGCGAAACTCCGCCCGACCTTGGGGATCGCGGTCCACATCCACGCCGACGCACTTGGCCAGTTGGATCCCGCCGCGAGGATCGAGAAGGCCGGGACCATCACCACCACACTCCTGACCGAGTTGTTGGGCGAGGGCAACGGATACAACATCCGTGTGCAGCCCGTGATCGACCTGCCAAACCTCGCCCCCGCCGACACCTACGCCCCATCCGCACAGATGCGGTGCGGGATGGTATTGGCGTTCCCCAACGAACCCTTCCCCTTCTCCCAACGCGACTCCGCAGGTCTGGATCTGGACCACACGATTCCCTACCAGCCCGGCAGGCCAGGGCAAACCCGGGTCGGGAACCTCGCACCGCTCTCACGCCGGGTGCATCGGGCCAAGACCGCCGGATACTGGATCATGCACCAACCCACGCCAGGCCGAATCGAATGGCGCTCCCCACTCGGGTACCGCTACGACGTCACCCCCTTCGGCACCACCCGCTGCCAACCCATCCACCACAGCCACACCGACACGCAATCCTCAGCGGTGGCCTAAGCCTCGAACCGGGCACCAGTTCGACACGACGGCGGCCTCGCTCGCGCGTCGGCTCAGCACGGCGCGACGCGCGCCTTGAGCGCGGCTCAACGAGCGATGTGGACCTCAGCGGTCGATCGACTCCTCGAACAGGTAGGCGGAGCGGCGGAGGGCGGAGAGCTGCGGGGCGACGTCGGCGCGGCTCCACCCCGCGAGGCCGCAGGAGGTGCCGAGCAGGACGCCGTCGTAGAGCGCGATCTGCAGCGGGCGCCAGGTGGTCAGCGCGCGGCGGACGAGGGCGTCGACTCCCTGGGGCGCGCGCGAGGCGGAGTCGACGACGCCCAGGATGAGCCCGCGCTGCTCGTCGCACCAGGCGGCGAGCTCGTCGCGGTCGACGATCGCGGCGTCGACCGAGACCGACGCGAATCCCGCCCTGCGCGCGATGTCGAGCCAGGCGCCCGGAGCGCAGCAATGCAGGACCGATTGCCCGAGGTCCCCGACCTCGTCGGCCGGAGAGGTGCCCGGCGCCGCATCCAGGGTGACACGGTCGACAGCGTTCGCCGTGAACCCCGACGCGAGCGGCGCGAGGGCCTCGACGAGTTCCGGGGTGTCGACCGAGCGATGCCGGGAAAACCCGCTGGAGGTGGGGATGGCACCCGCGCGGACGGCGACCAGCGACGGCTCGTCGACCTGCAGCCACAGCGTGGCCGCGGGCACGCGGCGCGACAGCTCCCCGCGGAGGTCCTCCGCCCCGGCCGCGAGCGCCTGGGCCAGCTCGCGGCGGGCGCCGTGGTCGGCGAGCAGCCGGTCGCCGGCGAACCGCTCCACACACGCGGCCAGCGTCCACGGGCCGGCGACGCCGACCTTGAGCACGCCGTCGAAGCCCTGCAGCAGTTCCTCGGCGTCGTCGAGGTCGTGGCGCCACTGGGCGCGGGCGCGGCGGTGGTCCGCGCCGGCGTGCGGCGTCAGGCGCCAGCCCGCGGGCTGCAGGTCGAAGCCGAGCCCGTCGATCAGCCCGAGCGCGCGGCCGACCATGTCCGAGCCGACCCCGCGGTCGGGCAGTTCCGGCAGCGGCAGCACCTCGGGCAGCAGCTCGGCCATCGCCGACAGCGCGCCGCGGAAGTCCGTACCCGGCAGCGACCCCGCAGCGGTGACGCGCATCAGCGGGCCTCGGCGATCACAGCCGAGCCCACGACGCGGTCCCTCTCGTAGACGACGACGGTCTGCCCGGGCGCGACGCCGGACGCGGGCTCGTCCAGCGCCACGACCACCCCGCCGTCGACGGCCTCGATCGTCGCGACGTGCGGGGTTCCGTGCGCCCGGTACTGCGCCTGGCCGCGCCACGGGCCGACGACCGGTTCACCCGTCCAGGTGGCCCGAATCGCGCGCAGCCGGGTCACCGCCAGCTCGTCGCGCCCGCCGACGACGACGGTGCGCGTCGCGGGCTCGATGCTCAACACGTAGCGGGGCTCCCCCGAAGGAGCGGGCACCCGCAGGTCGAGGCCCTTGCGCTGGCCGACGGTGTAGCGGTGCGTCCCGCGGTGCCGCCCCAGCACGGCGCCCGACGCATCGACGATGTCGCCCGGCGCGTCGTCGAGGTGGCGGGCAAGGAAGCCCTGGGTGTCGCCGTCGGCGATGAAGCAGATGTCGTGCGAGTCGGGCTTCCTCGCCACGCCGAAGCCCAGCGCGCGCGCCTCGTCGCGGACCACGGGCTTCTCGACGTCGAAGAGCGGGAACAGGCACCGGGCGAGCTGGCGCTGGGTCAGCATGCCGAGCACGTAGGACTGGTCCTTCGCCTGGTCGGCGGCGCGGTGCAGCGTGACGGCCCCGTCAGCGTGGCGGCGCAGGTCGGCGTAGTGGCCGGTGGCGACGGCGTCGA